>JBGSXT010000624.1:0-9173 GCA_041751295.1 Mariniblastus sp. | reverse complement strand
CAACGGACTCCGTTCCCTCCGTTACCTCCTGTTCAACACTCTGCTAAAAACGGCTTCAATTTTTGATTCGCGAACTGTGTGGAACGATGAGAATTAAATTCAGCGGGAACATTCGGGCAAAACTGCGAAAGCCGAGCTAACGCTCCTTCATTTTGAACCCAGCGAACGCAACAATTCGTGTCAAGCGGCTTCATTAACCGGGCAGGACGGCATTGTGGTAGATGTCCTGAACATCTTCGCAATCGTTCAGCAGATTAATGAACTTTTCAAACATGGGCACATCCGTCGGGTCGAGCTCCGTGTTGGTTTGAGGCAGAAACGTGATTTCCTCGACCACCAGTTCGGTGTCGGGAAAGGCCTCCAGAAACGCCTGCCGGGCTTTGTAATATTCCGGGGCCGGAGCAAAAAGTGTCAGCCGCCCGTCTTTGCATTGGACATCGTCAACATCGACCTCGGCAGCCAACATGGCTTCCAACAGTTGCTCTTCGTTGTTCCCCTGGAATGAAAGGACCGCGAGGTGGTCAAACAGATGGGCTACCGAGCCCGGTCCTCCCAGTTTGGAGCCCGTCTTGGTGAAGCAATTGCGAACATCGGTGATGGTCCGGTTGGGGTTATCCGTCAGACAATCCACAATGATCGAACAGCCGCCCGGTCCGAACCCTTCATAGCGGGCAGAGGCAAAATCCTCGCCGCCTGTCCCTTTGGCTTTTTCCAGCGCTTTTTCAATCACATGACTGGGAACCTGATCGCGTTTGGCCTTTTCAATAAGGCTGCGCAGGGCGGGGTTGCCTTCCGGGTCGGGCACACCATTTCTGGCAACCACATACAGCTGTTTGCCATATTTGGAATAGATTTTGGATTTCTGACCGGCGGTTTTCAGAATCGATACTTTGCGATTTTCGAAACTTCTGCCCATGGCGGTTTACTATTTTGCACTAATGATCACGAGACATTGCTGATTACCTTCCATATTAGCATGGTCTTCATTTGGATGCAGTGCCCAACGACTGACGCATCCCGTCTCTGCATTATTTCCGATGCGGCGAGAGACACGTCGGTTGTATTGTCAGCGAGTTTGGCGGCGGTCCGATACTCCCCATGTAATCCGCTGCGGTATCGAATTTATGGAAATTATCCAGACACGCTGCCAATAATATACCGCCAGTATGTGACTGCCGGAGTTGCTCAGGCATGAGGTGAGGTAGCGGAAATAGTTTCAGATCCCATGGGGGTTCGGGCCATTACCAGTTCGCTCCTTTTCTTCGGGAGCAATTCTAGATGACCTACGGCGGTTCGAGGATCTGTTTTAACCCCGACTATGTCTTGATCTCGCTACAGCGAATGCAACCCGTTGGAATCTCAAAGTCGGCGAGTACGAAACACCCATTTACTCAGATGAGGCGAGACAAAGAGACAATCGATAATTCTCATCAAAACGGACGTCCAAAGGGTTGCCGGAATCTGCGAAAAGGATTCGCCGGTTCAGAGGAAGACCGAGACAACGAGACCATCCGTCGCGTCGTGTGTACTTGCCAAAACTGGCGACAGATCGCAAAACGACCGACGTCGTTCGACACCGGCCCTTCCTATAACCCTGCGGTCTTCCAGTTTCGCTACCGAAAAAAAACAAGTTGCGGGGGCTGGATTTGAACCAACGACCTCGAGGTTATGAGCCTCGCGAGCTACCGGGCTGCTCCACCCCGCCCCAGCATTCTAACGGGAGACTCTGATTCGTCGAGACCAAATTCATTTTTTTGCCCGCTCGGTCTGCAGTGTGTGAGCTTGGATTAGCGACCTGTCAAGATTAGCCGAATTGCGGCTGCGCAAATGCTTTATCAATCCGCGCGAGAGATGTGGCTTGGGGGACGAGTCATTGCGGGAGTCTGGACTTCGTTTCTGGAGCCAATTGCCGTTGAAACTCGTAGCCGGCCACAGCAACCGCCGCCGAGAGATTCAAACTTCGCAACTGTTCGCTAGTCGGAATTCGCAGCGACTGCTCAGGCTCTGCTTGTGTGATCGATGCGGGCAGCCCGGCAGATTCGCAGCCGAATACGAGGGCGTCGCCACGACCAAACGAAGCGGATCTGAAGTCCTTGGTGGCGAATCGGCTGAAATACCAGTTTCGTGATTGACTCAGCCGCATCTGCAGAATTTCCCAGCAATCGGCAACTTCCCATTCCAAATGCTGCCAATAATCCAGCCCTGCCCTCCGAACCGCCCTGTCGTCGACACGAAAGCCAAGCGGACGGACCAGCCACAGTTTCGCTTGCAGCGCCACACAGGTTCGACCAATCGCGCCGGTGTTCTGCGGAATCTCGGGTTGATGCAAAACGATATGAAACTTCGGTTCGTACTTCACGGGTTGGCAGCTTAACTATTCAATGTGGCTACGGTTCGCATTGAAGAGCGACCGTCTATAATCAAAATGATTGTAACGATTAGATTTTGACGGCAAGTGTGCAACGACGTGGTAGATATCAAACGAAACAAAACGCGGACGGTTCAAATCGGGTCGGTGACGATCGGTGATGGACATGAAATAGCCATCCAATCAATGACCGCGACCAAAACGACCGATATTGACGCCACGGTCGCCCTCGTCAATCTGCTTCAGGACGCGGGTGCAGACGTCGTCCGGATCGCAGTCGACAACCAGAAAGAGGCTCAGGCCCTTGCGGAAATTCGTAGTCAGACGAACGCCAATCTGTCGGTCGATCTGCAGGAAAACTACCGACTCGTTCGGGATGTCGCGCCACTCGTCGACAAAGTCCGCTATAACCCCGGCCACCTGTATCATCACGAACGTGAAAAGCCGTGGCAGGAAAAAGTCCGGTTGATTATGGACGTTGCCCGTGACAATGACTGTGCCCTTCGAGTCGGTGTCAATTGCGGCAGTGTCGATCCAGCCAAGAAAGAAAAATTTGATCCGGAAGATTCAGTTGGCCCGTTGATCGAAAGTGCGAGTGAACATTGCGATTTTCTGGATGATGCCGGGTTTCATCGGTATTGTGTTTCGATGAAGGATTCCGATCCCCGCAAAGTAGTCGAAGTCAATACGCGATTCGCCGAGCTGCGACCGGATATTCCATTGCATTTGGGCGTGACGGAAGCCGGTATGCCGCCTGATGGAATTATCAAAACCCGAATAGCGTTTGAACAGCTAATCGGCCGGGGCATCGGGGATACCGTTCGCGTCTCGTTGACCGTCCCGAACAGGGAGAAGGGATTGGAGATTCAAGCGGGTCGCGAAATTATTGCCGACATCCGGGCCGGTCGAGTTCGCAGCGTGGTCGATCTGAACGCCGACGGATTGAACATCATTTCCTGTCCCAGCTGTTCGCGGGTGGAGAATGAAGCGTTTGTCGAATTGGCCCAACAGGTCAAGGCAATGACCCAATACGCGGCCCAACACAAAATCACGATTGCCGTGATGGGCTGCCGCGTCAACGGGCCGGGTGAAACGGATGACGCTGACCTGGGGCTATGGTGCGGTCCGAAATATGTCAACTTGAAAAAGCGCACGGCTGAATTGGGCGCCTTTCCCTACGATGAAATCCTGCCCAGACTCAAGACCGAATTGGATCAATTGATCGCCAGCACCAATGCCGATTGAAATCCTTGCGTATCAACCGACGCCGCTTGGAATTCTGTGCCTGCGGCGGCGTGAATTATTGTCCAAACCGGGCACAATCGTCACGGAAGTGACGCTCAATCATGAATTCCTGATGAGCAGTTATCTGACCGAATCGGAACGCGGTTTAGCCCGACTGGGGTTGGATCGTGTTCGTCGGGTTATGCCACCTGGTCGGCAGGAACAGATGCAGATCCTTGTGGGAGGACTCGGGCTGGGTTACACGGCGGCCGAGTTTTTGAAATCGGAACGGGTCGGCAAAGTCGAAGTGATCGAGTTTCTACCAGAGGTGATTGGCTGGCTCGACAACGATTTGATCCCATTGTCGAGTCTGCTGAAGAGTGACAGCCGACTGACCGTTACACTTGGCGACGTTTACGCTCGACTTGCCGAGCCGGTGTTGTCCGCATTTGATTTGATCGCTATCGACGTCGACCATTCGCCGCAGGATGTATTGGGAGTTCAGAGTCGCGATTTTTATTCGGAAGCGGGCCTATGTAATGCACGCAACCACCTGTCGCCAGGGGGATTGTTGGGTATATGGTCGTATGCCGAGGACATACAACTATTAACGAATATGAAAAAAGTGTTTGATGATGTGGACGTCGAACCGATCACCGTCTGGAACGATCTGATCGATATTGAGCAGACAGATTGGCTGTTTTTCGGATGTCGTACCACATAGAAACAGAAATGGATAAACTGAACAGCATACCGGGTTCGCTGCAGCCGAAGCTTGAGCCTGGCGTTTACGCTTTTGTGAGTCTTCCCGAAAACGGCGTTCCACAGAATATCGAACCACTGGCAACGTTTCGTGAGCGAGAAGGAATCAGCCTGATAGTATCGGAACAGGATGCTGAAGTTCTTGGCTGCCCAATCCTGTTCCGGGCCTCATGGATTTCGCTCGGAACACAAACCGACTTGAACGCCATCGGAATTACGGCAGCAATTGCGTCGGCGCTGTCCACCAAAAATATCAGCTGTAATGTGGTCGCCGGTGCACTGCATGACCACTTGTTCGTGCCGGTTGACCGGGCGACCGAAGCGTTGGAGTGTATCCGATTCCTGTAACGCCATTACAGTTCCTCGACACATTGCGATGGCATGCCCCCCTTTAAATCTGATCGTTTTTCCCAACCAGCTGTTTGCCGCCCATCCGGGGCTCGAACTCGCTCCTGAACGGGTTGTGCTGATCGAAGACAGTCTATTTTTCGGCGATGACAGTTATCCGTTACGGTTTAACCGCCAGAAACTGTGGTTACATCGGGCGACCATGAAACGCTACGAGCAGATGCTCCAGAAACAGGGCCGGCGGACGGTTTACATCGATTACCTGAACCAGCCGAACTCGTTATTGACACACCTCGAGTCAATTTGCCGGCTGGATAATTCGGATCAGACCAGGTTTGCGACCGTCGAGCCGAACGACTTCATCCTGGAAAAACGGCTGCATCGTTTCAGCAGAAAACTGAATGTTCGCTGTGAGATCCTGGCCAACCCCGGCTTTATCAATACGCCCCAGCAGAACGAAGAGTATCGCTCCTGCAAGAAACGCTGGTTCATGGCCGATTTTTACAAGTGGCAGCGACAGCGGCTTGGTCTGTTGATGGACGCTGGCGAACCGGTCGGCAGGAAATGGAGTTTTGACGGTGACAATCGCAAGCGGGTTCCGAAAACGCTGCTCGATTCGATCCCGGCGATTCCGAAATTGGATTTTGATTCCATTGACACGGAAGCAAAAACGTATGTCGATCGGCGATTCCCCGCCAATCCCGGTGCGCTGAGTCAACTCTACTATCCGACGTCACACGACGCGGCTAGTGGCTGGCTTGAGGCATTCCTCGCGAACAGACTGGAGCTGTTCGGCAATTACGAGGACGCGATCGTGCAGGGTGAGTCATGGTTGTGGCACAGTGTGCTGACTCCGGCATTGAACATCGGCCTGTTGACGCCGCAACAGATTATCGATGCAACCATCACATTTTCGGAACGAAACGAAGTGCCATTGAATTCGCTGGAGGGTTTCGTCCGACAGATCATCGGTTGGCGGGAATTCATGCGCGCGACCTATCAGGACATCGGCGTCCAGATGCGAGCCACCAATCGTTGGAATCATCGTCGAGAGATTCCGCCCAGTTTCTACAACGGGACGACTGGCATTTTGCCGATCGATGACACGATCGATCGCGTGTTAAAAACGGGCTATTGTCATCATATCGAGCGGTTGATGGTCCTCGGAGGATTCATGTTTTTGTGCGAGTTTGACCCGGATCAGATTTACAATTGGTTCATGGAGCTATTCATCGACAGCTACGATTGGGTGATGGTCCCAAACGTTTATTCAATGAGCCAACATGCGGACGGGGGTCTGATCACCACCAAACCCTATTTTTGCGGATCGTCGTACATTCGTCGGATGAGTCATCATCGGCCGGGCGATTGGTGTGACGTTTGGGACGGGCTGTATTGGCGCTGGATTTGGAATCATGCCGACGAGCTGGCCAGCAATCCACGTTGGGCCATGATGTGTAGCGCGGCGAAAAAAATGGAGTCCGGGAAGCGGCGTTTGCATATCAACAACGCGGAAACTTTTCTGAAACGATTGGATTCGTAGAGGACTGATCAGCGGTTAATAATCAATTCGTGTTACGGTTCTTCCAATTCCGTAACCGGGGTTCTGCGACTGCTGGACAGCGATTGCACAATCCTGCCCCATTCATTGAGTGGATTTTCGAAAATGACAGGAAATTATGTAATCGCCGGTGGAACCACCGGAATTGGATTAGAACTGGTCCGCCAATTGCAACCGATCGCGTACCAAATTCATGTCTATTCGCGGCAAATGGACGAATTGGTCGTTCAAGACAACATTCAGTTTCATCCTTGCGACTTTGGGGCGGCTGAATGTGAAATGGCTGGTTTGCCGGATTTGATCAACGGAATCGCTTATTGTCCAGGGACGATCAATCTGAAATCGTTTCGAAGTCTTAAACTGGCAGACTTTCGCGCTGATTTCGAATTGAATCTGATCGGAGCTGTTCGGTTTCTGCAGGCTTGCCTGTCAGGCCTGAAGCAGGGTTCAGGAGACGGCTCCGCCGGTGTTGTACTGTTCAGCACCGTGGCAGTTGGCCAGGGAATGCCCATGCACGCTTCGATTGCGGCTGCAAAAGGTGCAGTAGAAGGACTAACGCGCTCGCTGGCGGCCGAGTTGGCCCCCAAGATTCGTGTCAATTGCGTGGCACCGGCCCTAACAGACACTCCTTTGGCCGCGCGGTTTTTCAAAAATTCGGACAACAGGCAGGCGATGGCTAGTAAATACCCCCTTGGTCGTACCGGCTTACCGACAGAAGTTGCAGCCCTCGCGCGGTTCCTGATTTCCCCCGAATCTGGTTGGATCACCGGGCAAGTGATCGGTATCGACGGCGGCATGTCCACTCTGCGTAATCAATAGGCTGTCCAACTTGTTGTTGTAGTCATTGATCACCGCAGTTTTCCCGCTGGAAAGACATGATCGTATTCAGGAATCACTCAGATATTGGGCCAGTGGAATACAGGACGATTTCGGAGAAAACAGGCCTTGAGTTCCATCGGAATTGACAACGTTTATTCGGGCTGCCTGACCCGTCGCGATTTTCCCATGCTGCGAATCGATTCCGATTGCCTCAGTGCCAGCCTGAGTGCCCAATTCGAGAATCCGTTCCGGTTGTAGAGTTGGAAATTTCTGCTGAATCATTTGCAGTTCGCGGAACAGACTCAAATCCGGATTGGAAGCCCGCGAATCGGTGCCGACCGCGACATTGATTCGCGCATCCAGCAGTCCATTGAGCGGATATTCATCGTGTTGAAAAAAATCATGGGTCCGTGGGCAGTAGACAACTGACATTTTTTGCCTGTGCTGCGAAATGAATTCAATATCGGCAGCTGTCAGGTAGTTGCCATGCACAACAATGGATCGTGGAACCTGGGAAATCAACTTGAGGTAATCGAGAATCGTTGTTCCGCGGCGAATCATTTCCGGGCGCCATGCATCCAGAGATTGCAGCAGTTCAACGAAAGGCCCGGTCCGATCGCATAGCAATTGAAGCTCCTCGCGCGTTTCGGCCAAGTGCATCGCCAGCGGACAATTGTATTGCTGCGATTGCCGGATCGATGCGGACAACAAATCAGGATGAACGGAATAGGGAGCGTGTGGGCTGACCGCACATTTCTGTTTGGGTCCGTTGCGGAAAGTATCCAGAAATTGAGCAGCCTGTTCGACTATCGATCGGACCCGGTCCGGATGCTGCCCCAGTCGTTCATGGAAAATCGTGGCGATCATTTCGTCGCCGTAATCAGCGACAATCATCGGATCGCTGGCGATTTCGCCGACAGCAATGGTTCCCGATTGAATCGATTCGCTGATTCCAAGTCGGATCGCGTTCGATTTAGAGCCTTTCGCAACAGGGGTCTGACTCTCGGATGTTTCTGGGAAATTGGATCGCCGGGAAACCACAAGTCGAATCCAATCGGTAAATGCAATTCCGGGTTGTCCCAGCGGTCGCTCCAAGTCGCTGAATTCAAGATGAGTGTGTGCATTCACCAAACCGGGAATCAGCGAAACCGTCCCCAGATCAACAGTATTCGCCTTAGGAGTTTTCGATTTCCCAACGGCCGTCACGATTCCATTTCTGATTTCGACAAAGCCATTTGAAATAACAGGCCCGGAACCAGTGTGAATCCATTTTGCTTGAACGCGCACGTCACTGATCATTTCAAGTTCCGCCACTTGGAACCGATGATGCGACCCGTTCGAGAATCGATTCCGGTACGCCGATCGGAATCACCTTGACTTCACCCAGAAAAGGCCAAGCCGATTCATTTAGGAAGCCGATTTTTTGGGCGACAAACGTACATGTCACATCGGCCCGAAACGTTGGATTGCCAGGAATGCCTGTGTCGCAATCCAATCCAGTGGGAATATCAATCGCCATCCGGGACGCGTTGGACCGATTGGCAATTCGAATGATCCGGTCCATCGGCGTTCGCGGATCGCCAATCGACCCTGTTCCCAGCATGGCATCGACGATCCAGGAATTGATGGTTTCCAGTTCTGTCGACAATTCTGTCTCAATGCGCTGCTCGGACCATGAAGGATCGATGAGCGTCATTGGCAGTTTGCTTCGGCAGACGATCTGCCAGTTGATCAGCGCATCGCCTGAAATTTGTTCCACGGGACCACAAATAATCAGTTTCAAATTGATGCCCAGGCGTGCCAACTCACGCGCTATCACAAATCCGTCGCCGCCATTATTTCCGGTTCCAGAACAAATGATCGCCGAATCAATGCCTCGCTGCATCAATTCACGGACGCAGCCTCGGCCAGCGTTCTCCATCAAATCGAGACTTGGGATGCCGCTGGCAATCGCGAATTGATCGACCAGACGGCTTTGGAATCGCGAGAAGTAAACTTTACTTCCATCCATAACGCGGTCACAATAATGCTGGAATCGTTTGTTATCGAGATCGGAAATGTAACATGCCCATTTACGAGTACCAGTGTGGG
>JBGSXT010000623.1:0-4202 GCA_041751295.1 Mariniblastus sp. | reverse complement strand
GTGATCGACAATGATATGGATGTCGAAATTGGGGTAGTCCAAGCCAAACAGGGCACGCAGGCAATCCGCCAGAAATGGATCGCGGCCACGCAAACACAGAATCACTACCGCTTTGGGAAAACCACCGTCTCTGTTCCATTTCACGTCCCGGCTTCGCGTCCAGCGGCGGAATGGGTCCCCGTCCCGTCTGCTCCGATTGCGAACCGCTCGCCAAAAACCGGCAACGAGAACTCCCTGCCCGACTGCCAGGAATGCTAGCGAAACAAACAAAAAAATGGCAATCGTTGTCACGAGCTTTTTCCGGCTGCAGGCAATTGTTCTGAAGAGCCGTACCCAATTCGCCAACTCTATCGCACAACATATCGCGAAAAACTTCTCAGACACAGCCGACAGACGGACGAGTCAGGCAAATCGTCAACGTGAATCGCCCTCGACGGAGCCTCGCTCACGGCGTGTATCTGCTAGCCACCGTGATCTGGCTGATCGACGGTGACGTTGTTAAGCTCCCGTGCTCGAATCAAAAAAATAGTCCTCCCAATCGTTGATCGGACATGGAAGTCCGAATGATGTCGACGTTATATCTTTGTTTAAAGTACGGCGGAGTCGTATTTCTGGCATGTTGTTTCATGGCAGAAAGTTTAGCTGGCGCGCAGGCTGTATCGGACGCTGTTCCCGATTCAGCACCGGCGGAAACAGCCGACAACGACACGATTCAAATGCGTTTGAGAATGTCCTGGGGTGGGGGCAAACCGACCCGTTGGCGCGGGTTCATCCGATTTCCTGATGCGACGATCAGCGACCCGGTCATTCTGGGAATGTCCGCAGATTCGTCAGCTGCAATCCAAGTTCGACGGCAATCGATTGAGGTTCGGCAGTTATCGGAATCCGTGTTCGCTGGTATCGACATCAGCGTTGATGCCCACCCGGATAGTTTGATTGAAATCGAATGGACAAGCGATGGCCAACCGGAATCGACAGTTCAGGAAATCCGATATTCCGATTTGATTCGCAACAACCGTATTTTCCCTCTGGATGAGCAGAATAACCGCCTGACGATAACACGTGCTCCCGGCGATACGATCCAGTTCTTTTCCAACCGCCAGCACATGATTTTCAGTTCGGCAGAGTCATTCCCTTTCATGATTCGGGGAAATCAGCTGCCGTGGAATGACGTCGACGCTGATTGCACGTTGGAAATTTTCGCCGCGAGATCGGCCTCGGCACGTGTCGCTTCACAACAGATTGAATTGAGCGTTGACCATACAGGCTCAACTCCTTGGGAGAAATTGTCGCTGAATGTTCCGGCGATCGAAGGTGTTTATGATCTGCGAATGACAATCAGCGAACTCGACCACAGCCGAAAGATTCCCACGCAGCGTCTGTCACCGGTAACGCGCACTGTGCAGTTTGTTGTGTTGCATGACCAGGCATCCGGAACAGCTCCAGCCGAGTGGCAGTTGATCTCTGAAATCGATCCAGGCCGACTGCGGTCGTCGATACCGCAATATCTGAATCAGATCTCACAGTTGTTTGGTATTGGGCATCAGGAGAGCCCAGTTGGGACCTTCAATACTCCCACGATTTCGCCAACGACGTCAGTAACCTTGCCGGTTGGCGGATGGCAGGCCATTCCGCTGGAAATCCCCGAACCGAAGCAGCCGTACTTGCTCGAAATAGAATTCGATTCGAATCAATATGCGT
Source organism: Mariniblastus sp. (assembly GCA_041751295.1). Taxonomy (GTDB): domain Bacteria; phylum Planctomycetota; class Planctomycetia; order Pirellulales; family Pirellulaceae; genus Mariniblastus. The sequence continues at coordinate 2,501 of JBGSXT010000623.1, read as the reverse complement.
CAATTGGATTCAGCATTCTGGAAGTCGATGAATCTGGCCAAGTGCCAAACTTCGGTTTTGAGTCCGGATTTCATATGCCGAACTCGATTATTAATCAAGAAACGATCAACACCGGCGGCGTTGAAAGGCACCGATTCCAATTCTGGCCTGATTCACATCGAGTGATCCTGCTGACTGCCAATCGCAGCCAGAAACAGACTGCGTCCTACCGCATCATCCGATTGCTGCAGAAAACCGTCAACGACCCGGTTGAACCGCATGAGACTACGCCGATGTCGGAGCGTTTACTGAATGCCGAATCTCGCCGATTCATGTCGTTCCATGAACAACCCCTGTTTCCCAAAAACTTCGGTGTCCACGACGCTCCAGACGAACAATTGGGTCAAGGCGTCAACGATTGGTTTACGTTTTACGAGGGAGCCCGTCGATTGATTCAACACTTGCAGGATACCGGTTACGGAGGCGCGTTTGTCAACGTCTATGGGGAAGGGAGTGCCCTGATGCCACTGAAGTCGACGCACGTGACGCCGCATTACGACAGCGGCATTTTTTCCTCGGTCGGAAATGACCCAATGCGGAAAGACGTCGTGGAACTGCTGTATCAAATGTTCGAGCGGGAAGGGCTGCAGTTTGTGCCCGTACTTTCATTTGATCACCCGCTGGCTGCAATTGAATTTGCCGTTAGCGATCAGGCGACGGATACGAAAGTCATCGACTATCGAAATTCCGAGCGAGGTGGCAATGGGGCGGCGGGCGATGGGGCGGCTGCGTTGCCCGCTCATAATCCGCTCAGTCCGAAAGTTCAGGAAGTGATTACGTCCATCGTCGACGAAATCGCCAGCCGTTATCGAAACAGAAAATCCTGGCGCGGAATGGCAATCGCCTGTCGACCGGACACTTGCACCCTGCTGCCGGGCAGCCGAACCGCGGGATATGACGCCACGACGATTTCCCGGTTCGCGGCAACCAGGCCCGAGTTTGCCGGCCGAACGCCGACCGCAACCGAACTGCTGCAGAGGGAATACCTGCAACAATGGCTCGACTGGCGAAACGAGGAAATGTCCCGTTGGTATCGCCAGCTGGCTTGGGTCGTGACGGGCGATTCCAGATCAGCCAAATTGTATCTGCCATTGATCGACATTTTCCAAAACGAAGAAATTGCCAGCCTGCTCGCACCGTCGCTCCATCACTCGGCGGATGCCGCCAGTGCGATGCATCGGCTGGGACTCAGTATTGATTTGGCGACGGCATCCGCTGGAACCGATTCTGCAGCTTCGTTCAACAGCATTGTTCTGATGAAACCGGAGCGGTTAGCACCGATCCATCCACTGGCGTTGCGCAAATGCGACTATTCCGTCCAGCGGATGCGCCAGCAGAACCCTTGGTTTCATGATCATAGCTATCCGACAAACTTGTTCCTGCATCGATCCGCGTGGGCGCGATTTGAAAATCTGGAAGTCAGCTCGTTTTTTCCCAATCAGATTGCTCCAATCATGAGATTGCAGCAGCTCAATCCGTCCGGGGACTGGAATCGCGAACGGTTTGCGAGGGCAATACTTGATTCCGATTCGCGTCTGCTGGTGGATGGAGGGTTATTACTGAATTCAATTTTGGACTCCGAATTGAAGAGGTTCATGGACGTTTATGCATCGCTGCCCGATGCCCCATTCGAAACAGTGGTTCACGCCAGCCATGCGACAGATATCCATCCGGTAGCGGTTCGGTACCTGAACACAGACCGGGGAACTTTTCTTTATCTGGTCAATGCATCACCGTGGGAAGTCAATGTTACCGTCAACGGCGATAGCGAGATTCGAAACGACTTCGTGGGGTTTGGGCGCACTGATTGGCTGGCAGTCAGGCCCGATGAACAGCCGGGTCAGTTCCTGGTGAAGCTGGCACCGTTTGAACTATTAGGCGGAGTCATCCCGAACAGGGAAATTCGTTTCAAAGAATTCCGGTACGAACTGCCCCCAACGGCGCTGCGCGACTTGAATACTTCGTATTACCGGCTGCGATCGAAACTGACGGCTTCGAGCAATGCTCAGCCACTGAACGCCATTCAAAATCCCGGTTTCGAGGCGCCTCGAATTGACGAGGGCTGGTCGACGGGTGAACAACCAACCGATTTCATCGAGCTTCAATCAAAAGAACCGTTTGATGGCGCGGCGTCGCTGCTGATTGATAATCGGCAGGAGCGGAACGTGTGGATTCGCAGCAATTCTTTCGCGCCGCCGGTTACCGGTCGATTGTCAGTTTCTGTCTGGCTGAAGACCCGGGACATTGCAGTTCAACCTCCGCTGCGAATATCTGTTGAAAGCAGCGATCCCAACTCAAACTACTACCGATTTGGGGAAGTCGGTTCGTTGGCTGGCGATCGGGAGCAGACCAGGCTGACCTCGGAATGGAAGCAATTCGCCGTTCATTTCGACGATTTGCCTGCAGACCAATTGAGCGGCATTCGAATCGGATTCGACATGATGGGAATGGGAGATGTGTGG
>JBGSXT010000622.1:0-3287 GCA_041751295.1 Mariniblastus sp. | reverse complement strand
GAAGCCAAGGAATTGCAGTCCCGATTGAATTTCGAAAGGCAGAACAAATTGTACGAGGCGGGGATCAAGCCTGCCAGAGAGGTCGAGATGCTCAATAAGGACTGGGATGTAACGCGTGCGGAATTGAATTCGATTCTCCAGGACGTCGAGTCGCTGGATATGGAACTGTCCGCCAAAGAGAATGAACTGGAAGAAAAAAGGCGGGTTGCCCAGACAAAAATTGACTACTCGCGGGCGATGCAACAGGACGCCATTGGCGGTGCTGCAACGATTCGTAAAGAAATGCGGGAAATTGAAATCCAACTGGCCGAATTGCAACGCCTGAAAATTACTGCACCGCGGAACGGAACCATTTTCAGAATGCCCCTGTACGAACGTGGACAAATCATCAGGGAAGGTGAAGCCATCGCTACGATCATCCCAGAAACGTCACAAATCGCTGTCGAATTGTCCATTCGCGGCAACGACATGCCGCTTGTTGAGCGGGGGCAGGAGGTTCGGTTACAGTTTGAAGGGTGGCCTGCCGTTCAATTTGCCGGCTGGCCATCGGTTGCAGTTGGCACGTTCAGCGGCACCGTTGCCAATGTGGATGCCACCGATGATGGCAAAGGACAATTCCGGATTCTGATCACTCCCAGGAAATCGGAGAGCGATTGGCCATCCGAACGATACCTGCGTCAGGGTGTCCGAGCCAACGGCTGGATCATGTTGCGTCGCGTCTCGCTGGGTTACGAGGTTTGGCGGCAGCTCAATGGGTTTCCCGTGATTATCTCGGACGAAGAGCCACTGGAAAAACAATCAACTCCCAAGTTGCCCAACTAGGTTCGCGCATGGCAATACTTCAGTATCCATCCGCGACAACGAGCCCGCGGGAACCAACGCGTTCGCCAATCGTTTTGTTTCGCGGCTTGGTTGGACTCCTGGTTCTGGCAATCGTATCTGGCTCCATTCTTTTCGGATCTGGTTGTCGTACGGCAGGCCGTCAACCGAGTGCTATTGAGTCTCTGCGACGCACCGTCGTATCAGTGGACCCGGTGCAAGCCGATGAGACTGCGGGGCCAGCGGATACCAAGCAGCCAGAAAAGACTCCAATTTCAAACGAAACCACCACCGGTTCGGGCGATCGTGATCGTGTCCTGCTGGTTGGCTATCAGGATAGTGAGTCGAATTCTGACGAATTCTTCCGAGACTCCCGCCCCGGATGGGAAGACAACGATTTAATGGCTCAGACAACTCCAGATTCCACTGCAGTTTCCGACGCAGCCATGATCACCGGGGTTGAAGAGTTGATTGAGCTGGATCTGCCAAGTGTGCTGGCGTCGGTCGCTGACTGTTACCCGTTGATCGAGGCCGCGATTGCCGAAATTGAAGAGGCTGAAGGAAAAGTGTTTTCCAGCTGGGGGCAATTCGATTCCGTATTCGGCGCGGAAAGCATTTCTCAACCGCTGGGATTCTATGAAAACTATCGAAATGGTGCCGTGCTGACGCGTCCCCTGTATGGCGGCGGAGAAGTTTATGGTCGTTATCGAATCGGCGATGGGAATTTTGAGCCCTGGTACGGAGAGCGCGAAACCGATGAAGGAGGCGAGTTCCGAACGGGCGTGGCCCTGCCCTTGATCAAAGACAAGGCAATTGATGCCAGACGTGCCGCGTTGTACTCCGCCAGAGCGGATCGGGATCGAATTGCCGCCGACGCTGAATCCCGGCTCTTGCAGTTCCAGCGGTTGGCTACTCAGGCCTATTGGGACTGGTTTGCGGCCGCCAAAGTCGTGCAGGTTCAACTGCGATTGGTGTATCTGGCTCAGGAGCGTGTTCAGCAGATCAACGCCCGTGTTGACGCCGGCGATCTGGCCCAGATCTCAATGATTGACAACAACCGATTCATCGCCAATCGGCAAAATGAACTGATCAGGTCGCGCCGCGCATCAGAAAAGGCAGCGATCGGTCTTTCCCTGTTCTACAGGGACGAAGACTGTCGGCCCAGGATTGTAACCGCCGCTCAGATCCCGAATGCGTTTCCGATTTCGCAGTTGATAGCAACGGATCAACTCGAATCCGATATGGCAGCTGCCATCGAAATCAGGCCCGAGCTCAACGACTTGGCCGCCCAACGACGACAGGCGTGTATCGAACTGCGTTATGCGGAAAATCTGATCCTGCCAAAATTGGATATCGACGGATTCGCCAGTCAGGATGTCGGCGGCCAGACAAGCAGTTTGGGAGACAAATCGCCGTTGGAGTTACAAGTCGGAGTTTTTGCCGAAGTACCGATTCAACGTCGCGAAGGGCAAGGGAAAATCCGGGCGGCATCAGCCAAGCTGAGGCAATTGGATGCAAAAATTCAATTTGCCGAAGAAAAAATCCGAGCCGAGTTGCAGGATGCCGCATCTGCCGTCAACGCTGCTTTCGAACAAATCCAGCAATCACAAACCAACGCAAATCTCGCCCGTCGCTCGCTCGATCTTGGTCGAAAATCTTTCGACGAAGGGGACATCGACCTGATCACCCTCAATATTTATGAAACCGCCGTCGCCGATGCCGAACTGCAGCTGCTGGATGCCCAATACCGGTACTTCTTTTTCATGGCGATTTACGATACGGCAAAATCCGGCCGGAGTATTTTTTAACGCCGCCGTTCCTTGAGGAAAAGGGGGACATTCTGGGTTTTTTTAGCGGAATGCCCCCATGTTTCTTCTTCGCTGAACCCTTTTGATTGTTTGTGATTCGTTCCCTCCGATGCGGAAATGACTTTGGAAAGATACCGCGCGATAAGCACGAGGACTTCCATGGTCAGCAGTCATGAAAACAGGGTGCGATATTTTCAGAAGTCGAACTCGGGCGCCTCACGGAATTGGTCTAGGAGCTTCTGTTTGAGCAAATACCTTCCCCGGCCATCGTCGGGTGAGAGCATGTCGTCGATGCCTATCTTCAGGTTTCTCGAATGCACCGGCATCTGATGCATGTCTCTGGCGTGTAAAAACAGCGGCTCTTCGGGAGAACGAAGACTGTAGCGAAACATCAATCCCCTGTGACTTTCGTCTTCGTTTTCATCTTCGTCTTCGCTGAACAATTGAAGTCTGTGTTCCTGCAGCATTCTTGTGAATTGAATGGACGGATAGGACTGGATTCTCGGTTGGAATTGTCCAGGGTAATAGATCAACTGGTGGGGAAAGGGGCGATTGTTGTGACTACCGTCAAATCGCAGGTTCCCGAACTCCCGCTCGTCTGCATACAGTATTTTTCCCTGGTCATCCTTCAAACTGACTTGAATCAGTGTCTGTTCGTTT
>JBGSXT010000621.1:0-6574 GCA_041751295.1 Mariniblastus sp. | reverse complement strand
ACCGCCCGGGAATCGATTTCCAATCGCAGCTCACAGCCTCCATTTACGAGTCTGTTCAAACCGTCGCGGCGTCGACCGCTTCTGCATTTACAGTCATCGCCCACCCGGGATTGCTGTGGAACGAACTGGATTCATTGTGGTCTGATGTGAATTCGGAACAACGGATTGGTTCGTTCGCCGTCGGTTCCGTCGGCACAGTATCGTCAGGCCTGATTGTCGGATACGTAATTTGGGCGCTTCGCAGCGGGCTGATGCTTTCCAGCATCGTCGCCACGATGCCGGCCTGGAATTTGTTAGATCCCCTGGCAATCATTCCGATTGCAGATCAGGGTATGGCCGTTGATGGAGAATCGCTTGAAGACATTGTTGACAGCCAACAGAACCAATCGGTCGAACCATCCCCGGTCTGATGTCCTTTTTTATCGCGAGAACACCGAGTTCTAAATTCGTCACTAGCCCCCAAGAGATCTGTACCCGGTGGAAATGAGACCGTTCTCCACCACGAGTCACAAACCATGAAATTCTCTTCGCCCAGAAACCGGATCGCGATGGGGCTGACCGGGGCTGTCATCGCCATGATGTGCCTGGCGCGGATAGCCGGCTACATCCCGGATCGTCAATCGTTGACGATGCAGGCCCGCACGAACATCGCGGAAACGATTGCCCTCGGCAGTTCCGCGCTGCTGGTGGGCGATGATTCGGTCGCACTCGAATCATTTCTGCAAGGGGTTGCGCAACGCAATTCCGATCTGGAATCGATCGGAATTCGCCGGGCCGACGGTGAACTCGCCGTGGCCTTCGGACCGCACCAGGACTTCTGGGTCCAGCGGAACGACGAACATTCCAGTATTTCCCAGATGCAGGTTCCCATCTATCGAACCGCTGACGAGAAATGGGGAACGATCGAGTTGCGGTTTACCGCGATTAACGGCACAGGCATTGTTGCGATCGCCGAGGCCATGGGCGTGGTCCAGATGTTTTTTATCGCTTCCGGCTGCTTTCTGCTGTTTAGTTTCATTCTGCGATTGGTCCTCAAACAGCTTGATCCCTCCAAAGCCGTGCCGCAACGGGTTCGCGATGCACTCGACAATCTGGCCGAAGGACTGATGATTGTTGATACTAAATACAATATTCTGTTGGCCAATACTGCGTTCGCGAGGGTCTTGGGCATCAGCGCCGAGAAACTGGTTGGAACAAATTCACTGCGATTGAGTTTCAAAGCCGATGACGCGATTCAAAGCCAAACCGCGCCGTGGCAGGTCGCATTGGACGAAAAACGGCCGATTTCCAATTCGCGGGTGAAATTGATTGATGCGGAAGGCAATCAATTGACTTATCTCGTAAACTGCTCACCGCTGCTCGGTCATCAGAGCAAATATTGCGGCGTGATGGTGACCTTCGATGACGTAACTCAGTTGGAGGAGAGTCGCATTCAGCTGCGCGAGGCCCGTGATGCCGCCGACGCGGCCAATCAGGCAAAAAGCGATTTTCTGGCAAATATGAGTCACGAGATTCGCACTCCGATGAACGCGATACTCGGATTCACGGACGTGCTGCGCCGCGGCATGGAAGAGAACCCGGACCAACGCATTGAATACCTCAACACGATTCATACCAGCGGCAATCATCTGATCGAACTGATCAACGATATTCTTGACCTGTCGAAGGTCGAAGCTGGAAAACTGGAGCTCGAATGCAGGGATTTTGTGTTGCCCGAAATGCTGCAACAGACCATCGACGTCCTGTCCGAGCGGGCCGAACAGAAAGGGCTTATCCTTGACTATCGCGTATCTGGCAGCATTCCGGAGAAATTGAATTCCGATGCAACCCGGATCAAACAGATTCTGATCAATCTGGTCGGAAACGCGATCAAGTTTACTGACAAAGGCAGCGTGCAATTGCAATGTGCTATGGAAAACGATGCCGTTCAGTTCGATATCGTCGATACCGGTATCGGCATGACTTCGGAACAACTAATCAAAATTTTCGATCCCTTCAGCCAGGCGGACAGCTCGGTCACCCGTCGATTCGGCGGGACTGGATTGGGGCTTTCCATCTGTAAAAACTTTGCAGATGCACTGGGAGGATCGATCAGCGTCAAGAGTCAATCTGGCAAGGGATCAACGTTCACTGTCCGGCTGCCGGTTACTCCAAGCGAAAACGCCGTTTGGCTTGATCACGATGAATGTGCAGAATTGCTGCGCCGCAAATCACGGCCGGAATCCATTCGCGAACCGCGACGGCTTAACGTGGCAACGGTGTTGGTCGTCGACGACGGCGAGACCAACCGCCAACTCGTTTCCGTGGTCTTGCACCGACACGGCTTGAAGATTCTTGAAGCCACAAATGGCGAAGAAGCGATAGCAATCGCCGCTGCGGAACATCCAGATTTGATTCTGATGGATATGCAAATGCCAGTCATGGATGGTTATGCGGCGACTGCAGCGATTCGCAGAATGGGACTGACGTTGCCGATCATCGCCCTCACAGGCAACGCCATGCAGGGAGACCAGCAGAAATGCTTCGCGGCCGGCTGTGACGGATTCCTGGCGAAACCGATTGCAATAGATCGACTGCTCGACTTACTGGGGGGTTATCTCGGATATTCGGACGATCGGTATGACTCGGGTTTGGATTCTGCTCCGAACGGCATACCGCCTGGACCGTCACCGGCCGCCAGTCCGCAGATTGACCAGCGTACTGATTCGTACCGTGCTGTCGCCCAACGACTATGGTGCCGCGACACACAAACGGAGTTTGATCCGTGGTCATCCACGCTTCCGATGGATGACGCAGAATTCCATCGCATCGTCGAGAATTTTGTTGCATCGCTGCCGGAAAAACTGGAGGCAATGGTCGAAATGCTGCGGGCAGAAAACTTGGTTGGGCTCAGGGACAAATGCCATTGGTTAAAAGGTGCTGCCGGTACGGTCGGGCTGGGTCGACTTACGGCACCTTCGCGGCAGCTGGAAAGGGCAGCTGCAGATGGAAATGCCGCCGAATGCAGGCGTCTTTTGAGCACAATTCTGCAATTGGCGGCGGCGATTGAAATCGAAACGCCGCCCGTTGAATCCAACCAGCTGGCATCTCCGATCTATTCCTGACAATCCCAACTTCGGCACGGATTATTTGAACGGAATTGGACGGTGTCGAGCCGGTTGGGACCTAGGGTTGTTTAATCGCAATGGTCAGCAAAGTCGACTGCGATCCGTGTTCGATAGCAACCGGTAGTCCGATATTCAAACGGCCAAGAAAACCACGATGAACAACCACTCTCCAATACTGTTAGAAGTTGATCCGGCTCAAATTGACAACATGGCACCTTCCGAGGATGTGGTGCACCGCTTGCAACGCCAGGCTCCCGCCCCGCTAAAATCGGAAAAGCGGGCAGCACGAAAAACAGATATTGAACCGATGACGAATCGTGTTTGCGAGACCCTCGACATTCTGCAGATGGTGGAAGCGCTCGAGTGTCAGAACGGCGGCCTTCGGCGTGTCGACAAAGAACGGAATTCGCTGGAGGTCCAGAACAAGTCCTGCCGAGTGATGATCGTTGACGACGAAGAGGCGAACGTCATGACCGTGCGGCAACATCTGGTTCGAGCGGGGTATGAAAACTTTATCGTGTCAACCGATGCGCGCCAGGCGATGTACCTGGCGACCAGTGAACTGCCAGATTTGATACTGTTGGATATCAAAATGCCGCATGTCAATGGACTGGAAATCCTCCGGGCAATGAGCATCGACTCCAATCTCAGGAATATCCCGGTTGTCATTCTCACAGCGGCCTCCGATCCGAAGATCAAGGCAGCCGCGCTGGAGATGGGGGCCAACGACTTTTTGACGAAACCGGTCGATCCCGTGGAATTGATTCCCCGAGTCCGAAACGCGTTGATGATCAAGTCGCACTTTGATCAATTTGGCAAACAGAAAGCCCAGCTGGAAGAGACGGTTAGACGCCGAACTCTGGAACTCTATCAATCGCGGCAACAAATCATTCTGAGCCTTGCCCGGGCGGCCGAACACCGCGACAACGAAACAGGAAACCACGTTCTCCGTGTCGGCTGTTATGCGTCGATCATCGCCAGGCAGCTTGGTTGGCAAACTGAAGCCATTGAAATGATTCAACAGGCCGCCCAGTTACACGATGTCGGCAAGATTGGCGTACCGGACAGTATTTTGTTCAAACCAGGAAAACTGGATCAACACGAATACGAAATCATGCAGCGCCACTGTTCGCTCGGCAAGATCATTATTTCTCCGTTTGATAACCGCGAATCGGAACTGGTCCGGTCTCACGCGCGGCTCGGTGAGAGCATTCTGAACGTAAAGAATTCACCACTGATGATGATGGCAGCCCGGATCGCCCAGACACACCATGAACACTGGAACGGCAACGGATATCCTCTTGGCCTTGCCGGCAGCGATATTCCGGTTGAAGGCCGAATCACCGCCGTCGCCGATGTCTATGACGCGTTGTCCAGCAAACGCCCCTACAAGGACGCGTTTCCACGGCAGAAATGTTTCGACATCATGGCCGATCTGCGCGAAAAACAGTTTGACCCGGATGTGCTGGACGCATTTTTTGCCTGTTCGGCAGAAATCATCGAGGTTCAGCTCTCCTTCATGGACGAGTGATCGGCTGGGCGGCATGACGACTGTCTCCAGCAGGAAACGCGGGAGCCTTGGAAGTGCCGTTAGTTGATCAGACATGCCGGTCGTCGGCAACACCATTCCCGAATTCACACCGTCCATTGAAGTAAACACCATCGAAAACTGTTGGAGCAGGCAGGAACCTATCATCCTGAACACTCCTCAGCCGCCTGAAAAAAATACCAAGCATCAAGTTCAATGGCATCTACGAGAATCATCAGTCCCACCGGTCGAATCGTCATTGGTCTGGTCGGCCTGACCGTCAGTATCATTCTGCTGGCCGCATTCGTTGGGGTTTTTCCGGACCATCGCGATGAAATCAGCCGCAGTCGAAGGCAGCTGTATGAATCGCTCGGCAGGGGACTCTCTGCGCTCGTCGCCAAGAAGGATGAAGCTGCAATTCGCGAACACTTCCAGTCGATCGTTCAAGGAACCGGCGACATCCGAACAGCAGGCCTGCGCCGCGCTAACGGCGAACATTTCGACGCAGTGGGGTCCCACTTCGACACCTGGAGTTCAGTCTCCGGCGCGGATCCAACCGATACGGCAATCTGCATTCCCATTTTTGGTAACGAACAACTTTGGGGCACATTGGAACTTCAACCGGCACCGATCTCAGAAGCACGTTTCGGATCGCTCGCTGACCGACCGGAATTCGTTTTGGTCGCGTTCGTAGTAATCTTTGGCCTGATTACTTTTTACGGATACTTGAGTCTCGTGCTGCGGCATCTGATTCCGACAAAAGTCATTTCCAGGCGGGTCCGAGAGGCGCTCGATTCGTTGGGGGACGGATTGTTGGTACTCGACAGCGAAGAACGAATCGTCATGGCCAATCAGGCTTTCCAGGATTCGTCAGGTCGAACGCTGGAAGACCTGATCGGAAAACAGGCAAAATCTCTGCCGTTCATTTCGCGGGAAGAAATGGAAACCGGCAATCAATGCCAGACTCCGTGGCAGACCACACTTGATTCCGGAGAACAGATTCGCGGAAAGATCCTTGGTATCGAAACCCGCGGTAACCAGGCAACGACCTACAGTGTCAGCTGTACACCGATCCTGGATGACGACGGCAGAAAACAGGGTGTCCTGGCCAGCTTTGAGGATGTCAACCAGCTGGAACGAAAGAAAAACGAATTGAAGGAAATGGTGATCCAGCTGGATGCTTCGACCGCAGAAATAAGACGCCAGAACAGGGAACTGGCCATCCTCGCGACCAGGGATGCCCTGACCGGCAGCATGAATCGACGTTCGTTCTTCCAGAAGTTTGATGCAGAATTTGCCTGGGCAAAAAAACACAATCAGCCCCTGTCGGCGTTCATGATCGACATTGACCATTTCAAGTCGATCAATGACAGCTACGGGCACGCCATCGGTGACTTGGTATTGCAGAAAGTCGCCGCCACCTTGGAAAGCAGTGTTCGGGATTCCGACATTGTCTGCCGATACGGAGGCGAGGAATTCTCGATACTGCTGCCCAACACGGGAATCAATCAGGCAGTGGTCGTGGCGGAAAATGTTCGACGTGCACTGGAACAACTTGCTTTTGAACAATTGTCAATCACAGCCTGTGTTGGTGTATCGGCACTCAGCGAATCGCCCGACAGTTCCCATGATCTGCTGGAACAGGCGGACAAATGTCTGTTTATGGCCAAACGCAATGGACGCAACCAGGTCGTTCGATTCGATCAGATTCCTGATTCGAGCGGCGGCGACACTACGGGATTTCGACAAAGGGTGGAAGCCGAACATCACGATTCGGGAATTCCGTTTCATGCAGTTACTGCGTTGATTTCCGCCCTCGCCTACCGCGACCAGGAAACGGCGAATCACTGCCGACGCGTGGCCGACATGTGCGTTGCCGTCGCCGAAGGCATGTTGCCCATGCGGGAATGTTACGTGCTGGAAATTGCCGGACTGCTCC
>JBGSXT010000620.1:0-12624 GCA_041751295.1 Mariniblastus sp. | reverse complement strand
CTTGTCGCCAGAAGTCTTGCTCATTCCCGGATTGGTCCTGCTGTCCATTCTGGTCGGTATTTACCCGGCAATTTCCGCCTATAAAACGGATGTGGCAAAAGCACTCGGGAAGTAGCCCATTCCCGTTGACGTTATAATAATTCCCGGAGCAACTGCTCTCGGGTTTGGAGAATATCCGGTGCCCACTTTTTCAATCACACGATTTATCGCCACATTCGCGTTGTGCGTTGCGGCCAGTGCGGGTGCGGTCTATTTGTGCGCCTGTCCGTTCTGTTCCGCTCTGAATCTGACGTTCGCAGAACAGATCAAAACCAATGACATTGTCGTCATTGCCAAGCTGTTGGAGATTCCCGAACCGGTCGACGATCCGGACGCGGCGCTACCAAAATCGGTTTTCGAGATCACGGACGTGATTAAAGGGGATGATATCGTTCGAGCCGGAATGCAGATTCGATCGCTGCTGATTGGTCGTTACCCGATTGGCAACGAGTTTCTGGTGATGGGGGTCGACCCGCCCAATGTCGCCTGGTCGACTCCGATGAAGGCCAGTGAGCGAGTCGTCAAATATCTGAAAACCATTCAGACCTTACCCAAATCGGGCAAACAGCGGTTAACCTTTTTCATGGACTATTTTGAAGACAAGGAATCCGTTCTGGCCTTCGATGCGTACGATGAATTCGCCCAAGCGGCTTATGAAGATATCGTCGAAATAAAAGACGAAATGGATCGCGCACAATTGATCAAGTGGATTCGGAATCCGGAAACATCGATCAATCGACGGCGACTTTATTTGACATTGCTGGGAGTCTGCGGTGAAGCATCCGATGCCCTGATGCTGGAAGAGTTCATCAAATCGGGCGACCGCAAACAGCAGGGTGGATTGGACGCACTGATCGCCTGCTATTTGACGCTCAAGGGTGAAGCGGGACTCGAATTGATCGTCGACACGTTTCTTAAAGATGAAAACGTTGAATACGTCGACACTCTGGGGGCCGTTTCAGCACTCCGATTTCACGCCAACGATGTGGAAGTCATTTCCAAACCGAAAGTGGTCGACGCAGTTCGGACATTACTCGATCGTCCCAAGATCGCCGATATGATCATTCCCGATCTGGCACGCTGGGAAGATTGGTCGGTGATGGAACGACTGGTTCAAATGTTTAAAGACGCTAACGAAGACACCAGTTGGCTGCGGGTGCCGATCGCATCCTATTTGCGGGCCTGTCCCCGTCCGGAAGCGGAAAAGTACATCGCCGAACTGCAGAAAATTGACCCCGATTCGATCAAACGGGCCGATTTCTTTTTGAATTTTGATGATGAGGACGAGATTGAGGACGGTGATTCCGACGCCACCGAAACGGACGCAAAAGTCGATAAAAACGATCAGACCGACGGTGCCTCGAAGGATCATGCACCGGCTGACGATGCGCCGAAGGATGGTGATCCGGCGGACGGCGGGCAGCAACCGGTCTCGAACGAAGACTCAGCCGATTTGATAACAGAAACCTGGGTGACCCGGCGGGTTCCCTTGGATGATGTCACTGTGTCGATTCCCAAATTGCCGGGAACGGCAATTCCGGCGAACTCGATGGACAAATTACCCGTATCAAAAACCAAACCAGTGACAGTACAACGGAGCGAATTGGTCAGCGAAACAGTGGCCTTACAGGCTCAGCCCGCGTTGATTCCGGTTGCCTCCAGCAATGTCAAATACGTGCCTATCTGGCAATTGGTACTGATTCCAATGGCCTTCTCGATCGGAATCTTTTTGCTGTTGTGGTCCGTCATCAGCGGCTGGTTCGATCGTTTAATCTTTTGATCGGTGGGCCAGCAGAATGTAGTCGCCACCGAAAGAATTGCCGATGAACACACCCCGATTGAACATGATGCAATCGACGCTGCCCAACACCAGTCCAACCAACGTCAAAAATCTGGAATATCGGACGGTTTCGAAGGCGGCAGTCACCTGCGTGGTGTTTGCGATCATGTCGTTGCTTGCGTTCGTCTTTCCGGTGTTTGTGATTCTGCCGCTGCTGGCCATCTGTTTCGGAATCGCAGCTCTCGTCAGTTTCAAACGGTTTCCAGACGAGTTCACGGGAGTGACGATCACAAAAATCGCGATGACGGCCAGTGCCATTTGTCTGGTTTCCGCTGTTTCGATGCACGCCTATGTCTACGCCACGGAGGTGCCGGAGGGATACCGTCGGATTTCGTTTTACGAGCTGAAACCTGACAAGCGAACTCAAACCGCGTTTTCCGAAAAAGCCGCTGAAATCGATGGCGAGAAGGTCTTTTTGAAGGGCTATGTACGACCGGGTCTGAAAAAAAATCGGTTGAAGAAATTCATTCTCGTTGGCGATTTCGGTTCTTGCTGCTTTGGCGGCAATCCGGAAATCGCGGATGTTGTTGCAGTTTCAATTAAAAATGACGATGATTACGTCAATTACGGTTACCGGGTTCGCAAGATCGGCGGCGAGTTCAAATTGCATCAGCGGCCGAAATCGGTTCGCGAAAAAGACCTCCCCTATGTGCTCTATGAAATCGAAGCTGACCACATCAAGTAGCTGTCGACGGTCGGCACAGAGGTCGATTTTTGGCCTAGCCGCTGTCGCCCAACGGCGGGGAATCCACGGTTTGGCAAGCGTGGATTCGATGTTGATTTTCCGTTCGATCCTGAGGCTGCCGCTGATTTGCCTCTGTCTGGGTGTTCTAATGTCTGGCTCGATGACCCAACCGGCTGTTGGTCAGAGCAATGCCGACGACATCAGGGAAAAACCGGATGAAACGCAGGCGGAATTCGAACGGCGGATGGAATCGCTGGCAAAGTCCGTTGAAAAAGAAGAGCGTCCCGATATTCCATCGTTCAGCGGTCTCGACAGTGCGCCCCACAACGGCGTGATTACGTTTGATGATCTCAAGTTCGAAATGGAAAAGGGTGAAAAATTCGAGCGGAAATTGTTGACAGATTCCATCAATGGTCTGGCCGGGCAGAAATTGAAACTGAAGGGATATATTCGGCCGAGTATTCGGCAAAAGGACCTGACGAAATTCATCTTCGTTCGCGACGACAAGGAATGCTGTTTCGGGCCAGGTGCGGCGCTGTATGATTGCGTGCTGGTGACTTTGAAAGAAGGCAACAAAAGCGATTACACGGTGCGACCGATTACCATCGAAGGGGAATTCTTCCTGAAAGAGTACACCGGACCTGACGGGCGGGTCTGGGCTGTTTATCGAATGAAGGATGGAGAGGTGAAGTAGTTTGCCGCAATTAAATGGCTATCTTTGACTGGATCGGCCGGCGGATTTTCAATACCGTCCATCGAAACAACCTCGTCTACAACACCTGTTGGGAAGACCCGCGACTGGATCGCGTGGCGCTTGAATTCGGGCCTGACGATAACGTGTTGGTGATCACCTCCGCCGGCTGCAATGCACTTGACTATGCGATCACGGGTCCCAATCACGTGTACGCAGTCGACATGAATCCGCGCCAGAATGCGCTGCTCGATTTGAAAAAAGAGGCGATCAAACAGCTTGAATTCGACGATTTTTTCGCTCTGTTTGGCGACGGTCGGTTTCCTGGTATTCGCAAGGTCTATGAGCAGAAACTGCGCCGCGGCCTGCCCGACTGGTCGCAGTCGTTTTGGGACCGGAAGATTAAATGGTTCGATAACCGCCGCAAGTCGTTTTACTTTCGTGGAACTTCCGGCTCGGTGGCCAACGCGTTGAAGGTGTACACGGATCGCATGATCAAGGTGCGACCCCACCTGGACGCCTTGATGACAGCCGATTCACTGGATGAACAGCGGGAAATCTACGAACAGCATCTGAAACAGAAGTTTTGGTCGGGGATCGTCAAATTCGCACTCAATCGGGACACCACCATGAGCCTGCTGGGCGTACCAAAAGCCCAGCGCAAACAGATCGATACGCAATACCCGGGGGGACTGTTGCAGTTTCTGCAAGATTGCCTGCAAAGCGTTTTTGTCGATATTCCGATGAAAGAGAACTACTTCTGGCAGCTGTATATGAACGGCAAATACTCACGCCAGTGCTGCCCCGAGTATCTGACAGAATCCGGTTTCCAGCGGCTGAAAGACGGCCTGGTGGACCGGGTAACAACACACACCCATTCCGTGCAGGGGTTTCTGGACCGCCACGACCAGCCGATTTCGCGGTTCATTTTGCTGGATCACATGGATTGGCTCAGTGATCATTTCTTTCCGCTACTGGAATCGGAATGGCAGGCGATCTTGAATCGCGCCGCGCTGAACGCCCGAATCATCTGGCGCAGTGGGGGTTTGAAAACCGATTTCATTGACCAGGTTCAAGTCCAACACAACGGCGGACTGACATCCGTTCGGTCATTATTGAAATACAATACGGCCTTGGCAGAACAATTGCACAAACAGGATCGAGTTCACACCTACGGCAGTTTCTACATCGCCGATTTGATCAAGTGAGAAACGGTTGGGGAAAATCGAAGTCGGATCCATCGAACATGGCTCATTATTCCCAGGTTTCCCATACATCCTATAAACCCCTTCCCCAGATTCGAACCACGATTCACCTTGACGAGCTGACAACATGGGTTTCACTGCCGACATGAAGATTCTCTACCACATGCTGCTGAAGCCTGTCCGCGGCGACGATCATGCGCAGCGGATGGAAAGTTTTTACGGGGATCAGGCGGCCGGCTACGACGACTTTCGCAGACGCCTGTTGCACGGCCGCGAGCAGCTATGGCAACGATTGCCCCGGACCGACGGATGTGTGTGGGTCGATATGGGAGGGGGCACCGGTGCGAATCTCGAAAACTTTGGTGACGACATTAACCGGCCCGCCAAAATTTATGTTGTTGATCTTTCCAACTCGCTGCTAAAAGTCGCCGCCGATCGATTTCAGAAAAAAGGCTGGACCAATGTCGAAACCGTTCAGGCGGATGCGACGACTTTCACGCCGGCGACGGGCTACGCGGATATCGTTACTTTTTCCTACTCATTGACCATGATTCCGGACTGGTTTGCGGCGATCGAAAACGCCAAACGCATTCTCAAACCGGGCGGGCTGATTGGCGTCGTCGATTTTTATGTCTCACGCAAGTATCCGGCGGAAAACCTGAAACGGCACCGCTGGTTCACCCGCACGATCTGGCCCCCGTGGTTTGCAACGGACAATGTCTTTCCCAGCCAGGATCATCTGCCGTTCCTTCAAAACTGCTTCCAAACCGAATTCCTGGAAGAAAACTCCAATCGTTTGCCCTACGTACCGTTGATAAGGGCCCCTTATTACATATTTATTGGCAGAAAAATTCAAATTAACTGAAAAAAATCTTGCTTCAAGCCAGGTATTCGACTAGTCTGAGCGGGTTATTCTTCGATTTTTGGGGTGAGGTAAACAAAAATGAGATTGAGAAAGAGAAATCATGGTTTCACGTTAGTCGAATTATTGGTAGTTATCGCCATCATCGGAATTCTGATCGGCATGTTACTGCCGGCGGTTCAAAGTGTTCGGGAAGCGGCCCGTCGCACCGATTGTGCAAACAAAATGCGTCAAATCTCATTGGCGCTGATGAATTATCACGATACCAATGAAAGTTTTCCCGCAGGCCATTTGCTGAGGCCTCAGGGGGTTCCTGGCGCCGGAGCGGGGATGCGCGAACCACCACCCGGCGGCTCGATTCCCACTGACACTGTTCTGCAAAGGCCAGCTGGAGGGGAGTGGTGGAGTTGGAATTACAGAATTGCCCCGTTCATCGAGTTTCAGAATTTCTATAATCTGATAGATCCCCAGATCAGTCCTTGGTGGGTAGTTTTCCCGCCAAGTCACAACGATGCTGGACTGGCGTTAATCAGTCAGCGATGCCCTTTGTTCGTTTGTCCTTCCGATGTGCGGGGCGAACGTCGTTGGCAGGAGGGAAACAACGTCAATCATCAAGTTGCCCTCACATCATATTTGGGAATCAACGGCAGGAATCAGTTTAGGGAAGACCAAGGCCCCAACCCTCCGAACGGGCAGGACGGAATGTTGTATGTCAATTCGAGTGTCGCAATTGGTGATGTTCACGACGGAACCAGCAACACGCTGATTGTCGGGGAACGACCTCCGTCAGACAGTTTGGAATGGGGCTGGCAATGGGCTGGCGTTGGCGGGTCTCCTAACAACGTCTGGTTTGGAACTGCGGATGTAGTTCTCGGAGTGCATGAATGGTCGGTGTTGCCTAACGCCTACGATCCGACAAAGTTAGAGTATTTTCGTCCTGGCCAAGTGGAAGACCCTACGAATCTGCATCGCTACCACTTTTGGAGCCAGCATCCGGGTGGCGGTCAGTGGGCAGCGGTCGACGGAAGCACCCGATTCCTCAGTTACAGCGTTGACAGTAACATCAATGGATCAACAGGCGGTCCAATAACCGTTCTGGAACAGCTGGCTACCCGCGCGGCGAGCGATCTTCCTACGGACTTGTAGGATTTATACAAACCCATGATTTCAGGCTTGTTGGTGACATCAGTCACCAACAAGCTGTTTTTTTTGATTGATTCTATTGTTGACATTATCGAGGATTGTTTAATGACCAATTTTTATCGACGTTGCACCCGATGTTTTTTCCTGTTTCTGTTGGTGTTAGGGGGTTGTACATCTGGAGACGCCAAGTATCAGCCTAAACCCGAAGATATTCCCAAGATAGAACCTGCCAATCGATCCGGTCCATCCGAGGAATTCCTGCCTCCGTCCGACGGGTAGCTTAAAATCCGTTCGGCAATATTGAAGCATATTGGAGCGACTCATTCATCGATTTACGCGATGAGTTCGGGAATTGGTTTGGCTCCTTCCACGCCCACCAGTCGCTGATCCAGTCCGCCGAAGAAATAGGTTAATCGATTGGGGTCGAGCCCCAATTGTTGCAGGATCGTTGCGTGGATGCGCTTGACGTGAATTCGATTCTCAACCGCAGCGGCACCCAATTCATCTGTGCTGCCGTAGCTGATACCACCCTTGACACCGCCGCCGGCGAGCCACATCGTAAAGCCGTTGGCGTTATGGTCGCGGCCCGTTCCTTCCGCGTATTCGGCAGTCGGTTGACGGCCAAATTCGCCCCCCCAAACGATCAGCGTTTCGTCAAACAATCCACGTTGTTTCAAATCCGCGATTAACCCCGCAATTGGTTTATCCGTTTCACCGGCATGCAATTCATGGTTCAATTTCAAATCACCATGGGCGTCCCAGTTGTCGTCGTTGTGAGCACCGCCGGAATAGACCTGGACAAAACGGACTCCCCGTTCGACCAGGCGACGGGCCATTAACAGCTGGCGGCCAAAGTACTCAGTTTGTGCGTTGTCCAAGCCGTACATTGTGCGTGTCGCGGCGGTTTCCTGA
This sequence comes from Mariniblastus sp., assembly GCA_041751295.1. Lineage (GTDB taxonomy): Bacteria > Planctomycetota > Planctomycetia > Pirellulales > Pirellulaceae > Mariniblastus. The sequence continues at coordinate 5,247 of JBGSXT010000620.1, read as the reverse complement.
CTCAAATCAACTGCTTCCGGTGCCGAACTCTGCATCTTGTAGGCCAGTTCATAACTGGCGATCCGGGACATCAGATCGGAATTACCCGGATGCACTGTTTGATGCTGCTCATTGTAGACGCGCAGCTGTTCCAGCAGCCGACGTTGAGCAGAATCCGACATGTTTTCGGGGCGGCTCAGATCAAGGATCGGCGTGCCGCTGCTGCGAACGACGGTACCCTGATAGGTTGCCGGCATGTACCCTGCGCTCCAATTCCGCGCTCCGCTGATCGGCCCGCCTTTATCATCGAGCATGACAACGAACCCGGGCAGATTTTCATTTTCCGTCCCCAGTCCGTAATTGACCCACGATCCCAAACAGGGTCCGCCACTCTGGATTTTGCCGGAATTCATTTGCAGCATTGCCGAACCATGGATCGGACTGTCGGCCGTCATGGAATGCACGAATGCTATCTCGTCGACGTGTTGAGCCACATGGGGAAACAGATCGGACACGTATTTGCCACATTGGCCGTACTGCTTGAATTGCCACCTCGGTTCGACGATCCGACCTGTGTTTTTGTGGCCACCTCGCCCGTGGGTTTTCACTTCGACCGTTTTATTGTCCATGCCGTACATGTCTGGCTTGTAATCAAACGTATCGATATGACTGGGGCCGCCGTACATGAACAGAAAAATGACCGATTTCGCCTTTGGCGCAAAATGGGGTTCTCTGGCGGCCAGTGGATTCTGCCAGGTGGTGGTGTCATCGGCACACAGGGTTTTGCCAGAATAGAAAGACGGTTCCAGCATTCCCGCCAACGCCAGTCCCGTAAAACTGCCACCCGCCTGCCAAAAAAACTCGCGTCGCGTTCGATTGCAGAAATTTCGTTTGCTGTTCATCAATGTTACTCGAGAAAAATAAACTCATTCAAATTCAGTCCCATCAGGCAGAAAAACGACAGCGCCTGCTGTTCGTCAACTCCATCTTCGCTGCGCCATTGCCCGATCAGCCGGACACCATGATCGATTTCGTCGACAGTCGGTTCACGCTGTGTAACTCGCAACAGTATTTCACGAACCTGATCGGCGACGTCATTAAACTGTTCTGCGACAATCTGCGCGAACTCAGCGGCTTCGTGATTCGTGAATTCACTGTTGAGCAGTCCCAGTGCCTGCGTTGGTTGCGTCGTATTGAATCGAACCGGACAACTGGCCTCGGTATCGGCCGCATCAAAACTCGCCAGCAACGGTACCTGCAGCGAGCGTTTAACATGGACGTAAATGCTGCGCCGGCGGGCATCGTCGTCGGTGCTGGTTCCCCAGCCGGATCCGGGCATCGATTGACCTGACAGTACCTCTTGAGACAGGCTGGCGAAAACAGAGGGTCCGTACAACCGGTCGCGATTCAAGCGACCACTGACCGCGAGGATCGAATCGCGGATTTCTTCGGCAGTCAATCGCCGCATATCGAACCGCCAAAACAGATCGTTGGTCGGATCGAATTCATAGGCGGCGCTGTTGAACAATCCGCTCATGCGATACGCGCTGGAATTCATAATCATTCGGTGCAGCCGTTTGATACTCCAGCCGCTGTTCACAAACTCATCCGCCAGATAGTCCAGCAGCAGGGGGTGGGTTGGTCTCTCGCCCTGAAAGCCAAAATCGCTGGTCGATCGCACAATGCCCCTGCCAAAATGATGCTGCCAAATGCGGTTGACGATCACGCGCGCCGTCAGCGGGTGTTCGGCCGACGCAATCCAGCGTGCCAACGCCGTTCGACGACCCGAACTATGGCCGTCGCTGGCAGGGTTAATCTGCGGTTCAGGCGGTGAAAGCACGGAGACAAATCCAGGCTCAACAGGATCGCCCGCAAGTTGCGGGTTCCCACGAATCATGACATGGGTCTGGTCAGGTTCCTGTTGAAGCTCATGGACACACAGAATTCGAAAAGTATTCGGCGGATTATCATTCAGGTTTTTCAGTTCAGCTCGACTCTGTTCATATTGATGCAACTGAGCCTGCGAGAGGACGCCGGTTTCAACCCGTTTCTGTAGCAATCGAACTCGATTCTGATCGTACTGGAATTCGTCCCGTTCCACCGGTTCGAAATCGGCAATCGCCAGCTGTTCGATGCCCGCAATGACTGTGCCAAGTCGCGCCACGGTCTGTTCGTATTTCTCGCGAGTCGCCAAATCCACGGAATCGTCTCGCTCAATCTGTCGGGTGGATGCATCCATGACTGACTGGTCGTCGCGCAGACCGTACCGTCGCACGTTTCGGAAGAAGGCCAACATCCGATAATAGTCGGTGGTCGGAATCGGATCGATCTTGTGATCGTGGCATCGTGCACAGTTGATCGTCAGGCCCAGCATCGCCTGGCTAGTCGTTGCCAGAATATCATCGAGTTCGTCGAACAGAGCCTGTTGCGGATCAGCCGGTTCGTCGTCCCATTGCCCCAGCCGATAGTAACCGGTCGCGATCATCGACTCGGCGGTCGGTTCGTCAAGCTCGTCGCCAGCCAGCTGTTCGATCAGGAATTGGTCATATGGTTTGTCATCGTTGAAGGATTGAATGACATAATCCCGATATCGCCAAACGAAGGGCTTGGTCCCATCCCGTTCGAAACTGTTGGATTCCGCATATCGAACCAGGTCGAGCCAATGCCGCCCCCATTTTTCGCCGTAGTGTGGAGATTCCAGCAGTTCATCAATTAGTCCGGAGTAGGCGTTCTCCGTTTCATCGTCAACAAATGCCTGTACCTGTTCGGGTGTCGGCGGCAGTCCAATCAAATCGTAATAGGCACGTCGAACCAGGACCGTTTTTGAAACCGGAGGTGCGGGCGACAAGCCAACAGCTTCCAGTTGAGCAAGAACAAATCGATCGATGTCGCTGGTGACCCAAACCTTGTCCTGAACCATCGGCACCGTTGGCCGGGCAACTTGCCGGAACGACCAGAAGGCTTTAGTTGTTTCGTTGACCTCGGGGATTTTTGTTTTGCGGGAATGTTCGACGGTTGTGTCCGTTTCTGGACCCGACCATGGCAACCCCATCCCAACCCAGCGAGTCAGAACTTCGATTTTGTCCGCCGATAGCTTACCATTGGGCGGCATTTCGTAGCTGCCATAATTGATCGCGTCCAACAACAGGCTGTCGTCCGGATTCTGCAAATCGATCGCAGCACCGGAATCGCCGCCAGTTAGAATCGAATTTCTGGAAATTAGCGCCAAATGGCCACCCAATTCGTCCGGGTCTTGGCCGTGACATTCCAGACAGTGGCTTTCCAGTATCGGCTTGACTTGATTTTCGAAAAACGCAATCGCGTCGTCTTCCGATCCCTGGATTGATTCGAGCGTACCGATTGGAGACTCTTCCTGGCAGGCGTAAGCCGGCGGAACAGCGAGCACCGAAAACAGCAGTGGGATCAGCATCAGGCAACCAATTGCGATCAGCTGTCGCAAGCCCGGCGTCTGCGAGTCCATTGAAAATACCATTGTGAATCAATCGAAATAAACCGGCGGGCCTTATTTTCTGAGTTTGCGGACAACTCCGTTCAGCGCCTCGCCAAACCGTTGAACTTCATCGAGCGTATTGTACAGGTAATACGAAACGCGGCAGCTGTTGCGAATGCCCAGATGGTCGTGAAGCGGCATCGCGCAGTGATGACCGGCGCGAATCGCAAATCCTTTGCGATCGACCAAAATCGAGATATCCTGCGTTGATAATCCGTCGACGACAAAACTGACAATCCCTCCGCGGGGCTCGATGTTAGGCCCAAGTATGGTCAAACCATCGATCTCCTGCAAGATTTCCATTGTTTCTTTCGCCAGTTGGCGTTCGTGCGCGAGAATATCCCGCATTTCAAACTGCTTCAGATAATCGATCGCGGCTCCCAGACCAATCGCCTGCGCGATCGGCGGCGTTCCGGCTTCGAATTTAGCGGGCAATTCTCCTGGCGTGAAACCGTCGACGGTGACCGTAGATATCATGCTGCCTCCACCCATGAACGGCGGCATCGATTCCAGTAGCTGTTGTTTGCCGTACAAGATTCCGATACCCGACGGACCCAGCATTTTGTGGCCACTGAACGTGGCAAAATCAGCGTTCCACTGTTTGACATCAGTCACATCATGAGGAACGTGTTGGGCGGCGTCCACAAGAACAAAAGCACCGGATTCGTGAGCAAGTCGGGTCAACTCTTCCACCGGGTTGATGGTGCCCAGTACATTGGATACAGCGCAAACAGCCACCAGTCTGGTTCGATTACTTAATTTCGCCTGATAATCTTCGAGATCGAGTTGGCCATCTTCCGTCAAACCAACAAATTTCACCTTCGCGCCAACGCGGGCCGCTAATTGTTGCCAGGGAACGATGTTGGAATGATGCTCCATCAGCGTCAACAGAATTTCGTCGCCCGGCGACAGATTGGCGTCGCCCCAGGCATAGGCAATCAGATTAATGGCGTGCGTCGTTCCGCTGGTAAAGATCACCTCGTTGGCGTGCCGTGCCCCGATGAAGTCGGCAACCTGTTGACGGGCCGATTCGTAATGGGCGCTGGATTGCTCACTCAGATAATGAATCCCGCGATGGACATTCGCGTAGGTTTGTTCGTAACAATCGACGATCCGCTGGATGACCTGGTTCGGTCGCTGGGTCGACGCCCCGTTATCGAAATAGGCGAGCGGCTGGTTCTTGTAAATCGTCTGATTCAGGACTGGAAAGTCAGCGCGAATCACGAGAGGATTCAACGTTATTTTTTCTGCAATGGCCATCAGCACGAAACAAGTCCACCTTAAGGCAAGCGGCAGTTAGAATCATACCCAATCAGAATGGCACAATTGTTCCTAACTGTTGCGCAACAGTTGGGGACAACTGTGCCACTCTGGCAAATTTCCACCTGCGCCCGCCTAAATCCTGATCCAGGAGTCACTTCAATCGGTTCTCAACCAAAATCGGGTCGTTTCAATATTTCCGAAATCAGTATTGCCTGCCGGACACCGTCTGGCGATCGGAACATTTCGATCAGGTCCCTGGCAAAGGGAGAGATATCGGATTCAGTGGCGGTAGCCACCAGATCGTCCTGGACCGTCGGAAGATCGTCCAGTTTGCTGACATCATGATCAAATTTCCGCTGAACACGTTCGGCGATCCGATCGTCAGCATTTTGAATATCATCGCCTAGACGCTGGGCGTTTTCGGCAATTGATCTGGTATTGATATGTTTCTTAACATGTTCGGCAACGGATTCATTCCGCATGTCACTGCGTTG
>JBGSXT010000619.1:0-5380 GCA_041751295.1 Mariniblastus sp. | reverse complement strand
GTCGCGGGGTGTATCCGGCATAATGACGTCCGCCGTCCCGTCGTTCGGGGGAATTAGCCCTCCCTGCCAATTCAACGGATTATTCCAATTGTTGGCGATGCCGACGATGAAAGGCGAACCACCAGTCCACGTGAAAGTGTCACAGTGAACGTGGCGTGGCAGGCAAAGTATCATCGGCACCAAAATCAACCATATTTTGTAAATCAATTGGACGCGGGTATTCATCGAAAACTCCGAAGTTTGAGAGAAGAGATGTCGGTCTAGAAGCTACCGCGCCAAATGGCCCCCAAATGCACTACGGAATTTTAGAGATTCAATCCAGAATTTCAAAAAACGTGAATTTTTCCTGGAAATTGCGATGATAATCTGATCGATTTGAGCCGTTCGAGCCAAAGAATCGTGTGATGTGGGCCGAGATCGGAATCGTTGTTTGATGGAGACCCCTCTTTTTATTCGTTGTAGAGTTCGGGGAAGACTTCTTTTGACAGTCCCTGGCGCTTGATCAGCACACGGAGTCGGGAGAGGAAATCAAATTTAAAGTTGGCGACCTGCTGTTCGGAAATTTTCAAAGCTGCGGCCACCCGTCGGTTCGACATGCCGCGTACAATTAACAATTCGATGCATTGGAGTTTTGTCCAGTCGTTGCGTTCCTGCCAATGTTTGACCTGGGCTTGGATGGCCTCCGTCAAGGCGTGTTCTTCCAACTCCCTTCTTTCCACGCTGCGAACAATGCTGCTCGCGCCACGGGCACTGCCCGGCAACTGCCACGGTCCACTGGAATCCGGATTAGACGTTGAAAGGGGAATCGCTGGCCGTCGCCCTTCGCGACGAAGATGGTCGGTCAATTTGTAGGCACAGATCGAAAAAATGTAACTTTCCAACGATCGTCGGCCATCAAAATTGGGCAGGCTGTTCAGGAACCCAATAAATGTCTCCTGGACGATATCCTCACTGGCCGAGCGATTAGTAAGGCGGCTGTCGACGAACGCCAGCAGGCGGCCTTCGTATCGCGCGATCAGATCATTCCAGGCGTCGCTGTCGCCACCTCGAATCCGCTCAATGAGCTGTTGATCTATTTCGGTTGGTTTTTTCATGGATGACAACAGGCTTACACAAACTACCAAACGGGTGACTTATTCGTGTTCTCGTCAGTTTGGCAGGCCATTGGAAAGGGAAAGAGTTGATTGTCCGGGACCGCCGTTGCCATCAAAACAGGGGACGAGCCTGCTTCAAGACCGATATCGTAACAAACGCAAACCGGCTCGTTGGTATCCCAATCGCTATCTTGGCAGTTTGCGCACGAAAGAATCAATTGAAGATTGGCTGGGCGGTTCCCGATCCACTTGGTCGTCACCCAAATCAATCTGGATCGGATCGGCATTCAACGCAGCTAATTTTAAATTTGATTGTAATTGAATACCTCCGGCAAAACTGGCGGCGGCATGAGCTTCATTGGGAAGTTTATCGAGTGCGTCAAACGAAATTGACTTGTCCGGCCTGGTCGCTTCGTCGTCGAAAATGATATTCCGCGAATCCGCCGCTTGGCCATTGCTTTCATCGGTATCGCCTTCATGGGCATCAAGTTGTAAGTCATCAAGTTTTTTGGCGGGCGCATTTTCCGCCACATGCGGAATGCCTGGTTCAGAATCCGATTCACGAAAGGACTGACCATTCATTCGAGGTCGCAAATTTTCAAATTCGGCAGGAATCGTTTCGCCCTGTTTCCACTCATCAGGCGTGTCCTCGTTGTCGATTGTCGGAACTTCGGGAAAGACCACGCGAAAAGTCACATTGCCGAGGGTCAACAACTGGTTGGGCAACAACGAGTGTGTGCCGCAGATTTTTTCGTTATTCAGGTACGTGCCGTTTAGCGAATTAAGGTCTTTGACAAACAGCAGGCCATCTTCTTCAAAGATTTCGCAGTGTTTGCGGCTGACTAAATTGTGCGGAAGCGTAATCGTGGAATTCCGGGCTCTACCGATCGTTGCCGGCAGGTGTTTCAATTGCACTTCGGAAAGCTTGGCACCACCGACGATCACCAATTTTGCATTAACCATTTGGCCCTCCTACGTTTTATTCCAGTCCAACAAATGCCGATTGATGAATAGCGGCCAGCCCATTTTAAGGCGACCGTTCGACAATCAATACCAATCCATTCGATTTTCGATCCCAAATGCAAAAGTTCTTGGGGTCGAATTCGAGCCATAGTTTACAGTTTACTGCGTTGTATTTCAAAGTTAATTCTGAAAAAATTCGCTTTGCGAACCATTTTTGTGGCTCTTGCGTCGATGTTTTTCGGTCGTATAATCCGGAATTACCGGTTTTTTCGGCTTTAGCGGCAGCGAAATTGGTGAATCGCGACTAAGTTCGGGATGACGCGGGTGTAGCTCAGTGGCTAGAGCGTCACGTTGCCAACGTGAATGTCGAGGGTTCGAATCCCTTCACCCGCTTTTTTGATGCGATTCTGGCAACAACGAAAATGGGATGCGCTCATTGCCCGTCTGCCGTCGGTCCACAAAAATCTGCCTCCGACTTGACACAATTTGGCCCCATTTAAAAGGAACAGGAATATTCCATGAGCACAGATACAAATCCGGAAACGGACGAGAAGCAGCCTTTGGAATTGAAGGTCGACGTCAAAGAGGTCAGCGCTTGCCAACGACATGTCACGGTGACCATTCCTCGCGCGGAAATCGATCGATATTTCCAGAAACAGTTTGACGATCTGGCCCCGCAGGCGGCAGTACCCGGTTTTCGCGCCGGGCGAGCGCCTCGAAAGCTGATTGAGAACCGCTTCCGGCCGCAAGTCTCCGATCAAGTCAAAGGGGCGCTGATCATGGATAGTCTGACCCAGGTCGGCGACCAACAGGACTATTCGGCAATCAGCGAACCAACTTTCGATTTCGAATTGGTCAACATCCCCGACGAAGGGGACATGACTTACGAGTTCGATATTGAAGTTCGACCGGAATTTGACATTCCGAAGTGGAAAGGGTTAAAACTGTTACGGCCGGAGCATAAATTTACCAACGAAGATGTCCAGGATCAGATTGCCCGCTTGGGCCTGCAATTCTCCGACCTGGTACCGGTGGATGAACCCGTGCAGCGCGACGATGTAATTATTTGCGATATTACTTGCCGCCATAAAGACCGGGTCGTTTCACAGCTCAAAGAACAATCACTGCATGTTCGCAGCACGCTCAGTCTTGCCGATGCGACGATTGAGCGTTTTGACGAACTGGTTTCCGGTGCCACGGCGGGTGATTTGAAAACGACATCGGTTGTCGTCAGTGAATACTCCGACAACGAGACTCTCAAGGGACAGTCGGTTGAGGTCGCAATCAGTATTCTGGATGTCAAACGGGTGGAGACCCTATCGGTTGCCGAGATCGCGGCCAAGCTGGAAATCGATTCGGAAGGCGAACTCAAGGATCTGGTTCGGGAATCGCTTGAAAACCAGTTGCTGTATGCCCAACGGGAAAGAATTCGAGATCAAATCAGTGCCTCGTTGACAGAATCGGCGTCGTGGGATTTGCCGCCTGAATTGTTGCGACGCCAATCGCGGCGTGAACTCGATCGACGGGTGATGGAAATGCGATCCAGCGGTTTCGACGAGGACGAAATTATTGCCCGCGAAAATGGTCTGCGCAAGAACATCATCGATCGCACCGCTCGATTCCTGAAAGAACACTTTATTCTGGAAAAAATCGCTGAAGCCGAATCGGTCGAAGACTCGACGGAAGATTACGATTTGGAAATCGCCCGGTTGGCCATGCAACAGAACGATTCACCGCGCCGCGTAAGGGCCAGACTGGAACGCAACGGCCAGATGGATTCGCTCCGCAACATGATTATCGAACGGAAAGTCATCGACCTGATTACCGAGCATGCCAAGTTTACATCAGTGCCCTACGATGCCTCCAAGAAAGAAACGACCACTGCGATTAATTTCTTCGTGGCCGGCGGAGGAGAAGCAATTCCGGAAGCCAAGTACGACGATTCCGGTCAGAGGGAGCCGCTTCCGTCTGGCAAAAAAGAACGGGATTAGTTGGTCAAATGCCGCGCTGGCTGGCGGATCATACTCTTCGTCATCGGCTTGATTTGTCGACGTGAATTCGACAGGCATCACCGTCACATGAAACTGATTTGCCGGCAATCCGGTAGCGGTGTCGGGCAACTAAGCCATACAGCCATTGCCAAAACGGCAGCGAAAAAGGTATGTGCAGCAACGGTGCGGCGAACCATAAACGGGGAAGACGCCGGGACAGATACCGGAGTGCAGCCGCTCCACCATATTGACGGCCATCAAATGCAACAACATACATCTGTTCCATCAGTTGTTCACGGGACAGTTGCGCGAATCGGGCCGCGACACGTTCGTCATGCAACGAAACAAAAGTCAGCCGTCCGTTGGCAAACCAATTCAATCGCGCCACTTGGGCCTGGCAAAATCTGCATTCGCCGTCGTAAATGACAATGTCTGATTCGGGCCTTTGATCCATGTCCGGCAGATTCATGTTTGACCGCGAGTACCGTACTTGAGAACTGCCAGCGTTTCTGGTGATTGAATGCTCGGTGATCAGACTTGACATTTGTTTTTCAAAACCGTCCGCGTTTTCTGGTTTTACTCGCTTCCCACGGAATGGCCCGCCACAGCCCGGGCTGAAACAACCGGAATTCGCGGGAAAATCTCCGTCAGTCGAATTTTTTCCGACGACTTGAAATTATACCCGACAGAATGCGTATAATGGGCTCGTAAGCCGTGGCAATCGTCCTGAATTCCGGAATCTGCGATTCCGGAATTAGAAGCTGACAGGCACTTTGATTGCCGAAAAAAAGATTGGTTTGATTAGTCAGCTTTTTTGAATCAGGAATTTCACATGAACCAGATCAACAGGCAAGTCAATTCTGCCCACCGGCAGCTGATCGCTGACGAATTTGTCCAATCACTGGTTCGTTGGCTGTTTGTTGGTTTGTCCCTGGCCGCCCTCGCTGTCACGGTTCCAAAGATCTGGCATTTGCCCTTCCTGCCGGGTGATCAGGAACAACAGCTTTGGTTTTTTTTCTGGCTGGCCGGAGGATTACTGTTCGGCTTGATCGTTGCCTTGGCGTGGACATACGTTCGTCGAGGCAGCCGCATGGGCGCGGCCATCGAGGTCGACCAGCGCTTCGCGCTCAAGGAACGTCTATCGAGCGCGCTGGCGCTTTCGCCGACCGAACGCAACACGCCAGCGGGCCTGGCCCTGATTCAGGATGCGAATCGGCGAGCGGAGTCGATTGATATACGGGACCAGTTCCGGTTCCAGCCCGCCCGCCGGATGCTGCTGCCGGTTTTGCCAGCCATTTTGCTCGCGGCGCTGCTTTATGTCCCTAATGCCGC
>JBGSXT010000618.1:0-4400 GCA_041751295.1 Mariniblastus sp. | reverse complement strand
CGTACGTTCGGCAATTTGCCGATTTTCGCACCCCAGACGATGTCGCAATTCGCGCGACTGATAGACCTGGCGAAGGGCATCACATAATCCGTCGACGTCATTCTCGTCGACGACAATTTCCATGATCACGCGCGGAATTTCCACGTGCCGGGTTGAGATCACCGGTTTTCCAAAGGCCATCGCTTCGGCGAGGACCGTTGGAAATCCTTCCGCAACTCCTTTCCGATCAGTCCGGCATGGCAAACAGAACACGTCACAGTTGCGGTAAACTGCCTTTAACGCATTGCCGCGAAGCTTGCCAAAGAACGCAACGTTACCCCCCACTCCGATTTCTTCCGCAATTCGCGGCACGTTGACGGTATCCCCTTCCGGCCCTTGATCGCCGACCACCCAGACTTCAACGTTGGATTCGTCCAATTGCCTGATTGCCCGGAAAAGAATTTCATGCCCCTTTCGCTCGGCAAAATTGCCAACGATCAGCACAACAAATTTTTCTTCCGGACGATAATCTTCGACATCCACACTGATCCGCACGACTTCAATTCGGGGCGAGGCAATTCCAAATTTCTCGACCAGCAGCTCCTTGTTGAACTCGGTGACCGTTAGGATTTGATCGCAGGCCGACAAGGCATGCGAAAACAACACCGGGTTGGGATTTGTGTAAAGCTCGTACGCGTGAATTGTAACGGCCAGGGGCTTGCCAGTGATCCGTTTACAGAAATAACCTACAAACAGCTTGTGGTCACCGAATGTCGCGTAAATCACGTCGGTATCGTTCATGAACCGGGAAAAATTCCACGCCAGCGCTAAATCAACGAGTCCCCTCAACGCGATCGCCTCGCGCAACAGTCGTACATACAATAGTGGATTGCGTATCAGGAACCAGAGTTGAAGCACGAGCACCATCAACACGTTCCAAGGATGAAAATTCCATTCTGGGCGCGGTTCATACAATCCACCCGCCTTGTATTTGGTGGGAAACAAACTGATCTCGCAACCTTGGTCAGCCAGCACGCCCAGTTCGCGGCTGATGAAGTGTTCCAATCCCTGTTTTAACGACGCGATGACGGCGATGTGCATGGAACGTCAGTAGGCTGGCGAATGAATGGAAGCGGTCCGATTCAACTGACAGTCAGATACAACCGTGTCACTGGACAACAAGTGATACAGAATCATGGCCAAATAGCGCGGATACGAACGGCGATCGCAAAGTACAAAATAATCTTGTCGGGAGTATGGAAAGCCACCGTCCGTCCGTTGCCGATCCAATACGTATCGAAACGCGCGGTTGGATAGTTCTTCGTACCCGGCAATGCCCAACTGTTCCGCTCCAGCGAACGCCGCGCCCAAAACGGCTGCGTGATAGGTAACGGCTCGGTATTGCGAGCCACATTCGTACAATGCATGACCATCATCGGCCAACCCCGTACGCAAAAACTCCAGCAATTTTTTCACCAGCGAAAATGCCTGTGGCGAGCTTGAAAGGCTGTAGAACCGCTGAAGGTCAAGGCATTGAAAAGCATTATATTGAAAACACTGAAAGTGTCGCCGAGCCCTTTTTTCGGACTGGCCACGCACGGTATAGGGAATCTCGCCGTTGTCGCATTGAACGTCGGACAAGAACGACAGTAGCGCGTCATTGAGATCGAGATGGTCGCGATCGCCAGTCAAGGCATACAGCTCAGCAAAAAATCGCAAAACAAACGCCGTATTGTTCGGTACCCGCGGTCCTGCACGATCAGCAAAATAATTAACGGCCAGTTGGACTTCGCCCTGCCGACTCTGGGTGCGTTGGAAGCCAATGCGTTGCATCAGGAATTGTTGCCAGCGCAGGACGCCATCCAGAAAAATCGTATCCTGCGTCTGGCGGTAACTCTCGATTAGCGCGATTGCGGCCCAAGTCCCTTCAGCTGTTGCAATCCGTCCGCGCCATTCCGGGTTGGGATACTCCCACGCCCCCGCATCAAGCTGCCGCTGCAACAGGAAATGCGAACAGGCCAATGAAATGTCCTGGTACGCCGGATCGTCGGTCTGTTTGAACTTCAGCCAATTGGCCAGGATCCAGTAGCCTTGACCTTGAACGTAACACAAATTGTCGTTCCATTGAAATCGTCGCAAATAACTTTTGACAAATCGTCCAATCCGATAATTAATGCGAATTCCCGGATCGGGGCCAACCAGTGCGCTTCCGTTCCAGTGTGTCTGAAGCAGATACTGATGCAAATCGTTTGCGGCCTGAGCGTATGAACTCATCTGCTGCTGGCCTGCATGGATTCGAGATACTCGGTGGTTCGCTGATTTTTTGACGTCATCCGCTCGGCAATCGCCAATTTGTAGACCGCCGCTGTTTGATCGCAGACGACATTGGGCGCGAGTTCCCGTTGCAGTTTCAAATTGCCCGCTTCACCCATCGTCTGGGCCAACGCTTTGTTTTTTAGCAATGAGATAACCGCGTTTGCTAAACCGATTTCGTCTTTCGGTTCAACGAGCAATCCCGTTCGGCCATCGTCAACAATATCTGGCAGTCCTCCGGTTCGCGTGGCGACTACCGGTTTGGAGTGCGCGTAGGCGATCGGCACTACGCCGCTTTGGGTTGCTTCAACGTAAGGCAACACGACGACACTTGCCCGCTGGAAGTATTCAGCCCGTTCGTCGTCTGAAATCCAGCGATTATGAACTGTGAATCGTTGGGGATCGACCATCATCTCTCGATAGCGGTCCATGTCCTCGCCCACACCGCCAATCAGAAATCGTGCGTTTTCAACTTCCCGGTTGATCAGCGGCTGGGCCCGTATCAAATACTCCAATCCCTTATATGGCCAGATTCGCCCGAAAAACAATACGAGATCTTCATCGGTTGACTGCGGTCTGACGTTGCATTGACCAATCGCTATGTGCGGAATTACGTGAATCTTTTCCTGACAGATTTCCATTCCAGTCCAAAGTACTTGTTTCAACTGAGTCGCGTGGACGATGATCCTGTCAGCAGTACGAAAGCCCCGTTCCATAATCCACTGCGGAGTATTTTGGGCACCTCGGTCACCAAGGTGATGTGTCGGGTCATGAACTGTAAACACAATCGGATAACGGCGCTGGAGATGGGACAGGGCGAAATTGAACCACATATGCCCAAGTTGAAAGTGGATCACATCGGGCCGAAATTCCCTGATTTGCTGCATGATCCACTGAATCGTGCGAAGCTGTCGAATCGGTTGACGCAACCTCGGTTTGGAAAACGAGCGCAATTCAACAGCTTCGTCCAAAAAGTCTTTATACGGCGTGAACTGTTCGGTCGGCAGGATTAACAGAACATCACCATGTGCCAGTAGTCCATTGGCATGTTGGACACAATACTCGCCAAGGTCGTAGGAGACGAACGCAATACGCATTTTACCTTTACGATTACGAAAAATATCGGGTAGGCAATTTTCGAATGCCACCAATCGCCCACGATTCGAAAGCAATCAGCGTGACAAAATAAACGAGAGCGGCAGCAAAGATATTGACAACCAGATTTCCGTCTTGCACCAGGTACAGGAACACTGCCATCGCCAGGCTGGCCAGCAAAGGATGCCAAAATGCTCCCTTGAGTTCGAAGTTGACCACAATTTTCCGAACCGGATGGACATGTTGCACGAAGTCGACGATCCGAGTCAATAAAGCTGCGACAGCCGCGCCGATCAAGCCGAACAGGCTGATCAAGATCCATCCGAGAAACAGGCCCACGATCAGATCGACAATGACGATGCGCAGTGTTGTGATTTCCCGGCTGCCGGCCAACAGCACGTGCCCCATCGCAAACGTTAGTGCCTTCAGTATCAAAATGGCGGCCGTAATACGCACGACGTCGGCTGCCTCGACAAATCCCTCTTTCTTGTACACGAATTCCAGCGCAGGCGCGGCAACCATGATCAATCCAATCGTCCCTGGAATCGCGACGATCATCAACAGTTCGATCAAGCGATTGGAGACCCGTTTCAATCCCTCGCCCGACATCGAAAATTTTCGGCACATGATCGGAAACGCTGCGACCATAACGCTTTGATAGAAAATCGCCAGAGGAACCATCAATTGATTTGCGGCGTTATACAGGCCGACGTCTGTTTCAGTCGCCAATTTTGAAAGCAATACGACGTTCAGGCTGGTCCACCATGCCGTCACGGTATCGATTCCGACAAACGTGGTTGACTGTTTGACAATTGAACGCACAACCGATGTGTCGATATTGCCGGATTGCCAAGGCTGCAACTCCCGGACAGTCACGATCAGCAGGGCCAAGCCGATCAGCAATTGAGCAGCGACGATCACGCCGACGACCTGGATTATCGCGCCCCCATTCCACAACAGGTAACAGGTCCCAAGCACTTTCAGCAAATTCACTGGCACCTGCACAAGCGCGA
>JBGSXT010000617.1:0-14902 GCA_041751295.1 Mariniblastus sp. | reverse complement strand
GTGGACTCTTTTTCTTCTTATAATGTTCTTATTTTGAGTGGACTTGCTTACGGAATAGATATTTATTCACATCGGGCTTCCTTAAAAAACAATTTGCCTACGGTTGGTGTCTTAGCTCATGGACTTGACAATCTCTATCCATCGGAACATTACACTACCGCAGAAAAAATGCAGGAAAATGGAGGGCTCGTAACTGAATTCATGAGCGAAACAAAAATGAACCCTGAGATATTGAATTCTCTTGACTTGAGCGTTAACGAATCGCTCAAGAGTCAAACAAAGTATTGGGTCTCGCCGGAGCAACTGGATCATTTGTCCGGACTGATCCTGGTAACGCCGGAATCGTTGTCCCGCCGTTTCCAGGAACTAGAAAACAGTTTGACCGGCGAATCTGCATTGAAGCTGGCAAGTACTCCGACGAAATTGATGGAACGACTGCCCGAAATCGCCGGATTGGAATACCGGATTTGGGATATCGGATTCAGGACTTGCCAGTTTCGACGGGCGCTGCGCGATGCGATTGCCGAATCGAGCTTCAAAGACGACGTGCGGGACAGGATCAAATGGTATTTTTCTGAAGAATTGTACATCAATGAATTCGTTCAATACCGAACTGCACGTTCAAAATATTTCAACGGCCTGTTTGAAACCATTCGTAATGATGGAAATCTGAACTCGATCGAATTATTTTATAAAATGATGTATGAGGACAGCAAGATTGATTCATTGGCAACGGACGAAATGTTTCAATTGCAATTGTCACTGAATCAGGGCAAGCAACAGTCACCTTCTGATTTTGAAAACACCATTCGGTCAGTGCAGCAGAACATGCGGCTGGTGCGACGGGATTCAGGATTTTTCCTGGCTGAATGCCATTTCGATAACAGCAATTTTTTGACCGCCATCAGCTGGCTCACGCGTTTGGAAGAAATCGATGACTCTGCCCGCTGGCAGCCGGCCATCAATTATCTTCGCGCCCGATCTCACGAAGCCCAGCGCGATTATGAGTCAGCAATCGAAATCTACCAGAAACAGGAATCCGAGCAGTTCCATGGCGATTTGATTCGCGCCAGACAATTGAAAAAACTGTCAACAGCCTTGTAAGGCGACAGGCATGTGCCAGTTTACCTGTCGGACGAATTGCTAATTCGTCCCGGGGTGCATCCAGCGAATTAGCAATTCGCCCTCCAGTTTTTTTTCATCTGCCGCTCGGCTAGGTTCACTTCCATTCAAATGCGGTGCCCGTCAGCATCTCGAACGCGTCGATGTATTTGGCACGCGTTCTAGCAACGATTTCAGCCGGCAATTCCGGCGGCGGACTGTTTTTGTCCCAATCCGTCTGTTCCAGCCACTCGCGGACAAACTGTTTATCGAATGATGGCTGGTTCTGACCAGGCAAATAGCTGTCGGCTGGCCAAAACCGCGAACTGTCCGGAGTAAGCACTTCATCGATTAGAATCAACTGTCCGGCATGCCATCCCCATTCGAATTTCGTGTCGGCCAGTATGATACCGCGTTTGGCCGCAAAATCCCGCCCCTGGGTGTATACGTCCAAGCTGCGGTCGCGCAATTCACGGGCCACATCCGGGCCCACGATTTCGATCATTTGTTCAAATGAAATGTTCTCGTCATGCCCTTCGTCGGCTTTTGTCGCCGGGGTGAAAATCGGCGTTTCAAATTTGGCACAATTCTTCAAGCCAGGCGGCAGATCAATGCCGCATACCGACCGCGTATTCTGGTAATCTTTCCAACCCGAACCGACCAGATATCCGCGGACTACGCATTCGACAGGAACAACATCACACTTCCGCACGATCATCGAGCGACCGACAAGTTCATCGTGATCCAGGCCAATCGGCAAATCGACTGAGGTCGTGTCGGTGCTGACCAGGTGGTTGGGAACGTCAAAAAAATCGAACCAGAATTTACTGATCTGGTTCAGGACCCGCCCTTTATCGGGAATCGTGGTCGGCAGCACCCAGTCAAAGGCGCTGATTCGATCACTGGCGACCATCAAAAAATAGTCACCTAAGTCATAAACGTCTCGAATTTTTCCCTGCCGCACCAAGGTAGTCATTGGATCTTCTCCCGAAAAAAATGGCTTTCAATCACATAAAACAGGTTTTGGCAAACATACCCGGACAACTGCCGACGAACCGAGCGTTAGTATAAAAAGCGGATGAATTCAGAACAGTCCCCATCGATACACATTGTCGCTGCGCCGCGATGTCGCTGCCATGAATGGGTAGTCCCATACCCGCCTGGAAACCATGGACTCCTCGTCCCGGCAATGATTTCCAACGAGTCGTTACAATGGTGGTAAAACAGGATAAACTGTTTCTCAGCCAGTTGGGCAAACTTACGTTAGTGCGGACCATTGGAACCCGCCTTGTCCTTTTACGAACCCGTCGTGCAGCCACATGGGCGAATTTCGATTTCGAGTTCCCGGTTTCTGGAAGCGAGAACCCGCGCGAATCAGAACCACCCATGTCGTCGGATTGGATGGCATCCCCAAGCCCTGCAAAGTGCGTTTCGAAGATGATCTGTTGATCATTACCAGAAATCAGAACGATTCGGGTCGCGTCTATATTGGCTACCCTTTTGCCCGTCACGGTGAGTTGACGATTTGCACCGGGACTCTGCCGGAGTCTGATCAGACCTACGATTTGATCCGGGAACTGGCGCGCGGCACGCTGAATCGATTGAGGAATCAGACATCCATATGGCAGGAAGGTGGGTTGGACGTTTCGGCTCAAGTCCTGAAGTTGATCGGGCAAGCAATCGATGGCCTCAGTCGATCCCTCATTTCGGCCTCATCGGAAAATGAAAATGCTGCCGCCCATGCGCTGGAAATTTCCATGGAAGGCATCTTCGCACTGTGTGACCAGTTCGGTCAGGAGATCTCAACCTTTCGCGTGACCCAATCCGGTTATCCGGAGTTCTGGTTTGCCGCATCGGTCGCCAATGTCGTCACCACAGAATTTCGACCGGAAACACTGGCCGATTTGCTGGAAACCGAATCGACAATGGACATCGTTGCCCTCGACAACAAAAGAATCTTGGGGCCCTTGCTGGATGCCAGTCCGATGTCGACTTTCGCAGCCGGCGGAACGGATTTCAATTCCCGCCGCGCGGTATTGTTGAATCATTGTCGGCAGGTGATGAATTCGCTGCCACCCAACACAACGTTGATTCATGCAGCGTGTGGCATGAGTGGCCTGGACCATCAACACTGCAGTCGCCGTCAACAGTTTCAGCTGGCCACTGATGTACTGAATTTTCTCGATGATACCGGCTCGCGTATTCCCGTTCTGGTCAGCTTCGATTATCCCTGGGCAGAAAAACTGGCCTGGTCCGTCGGTGCCGCGCATCCGTTGCAGATCGCCGAAGATCTAATGCGGGTCGGCTCACAGATCACATTTCTGGGACTCGATATCAATCTGGACTATTGGCCCAATGGCTCGGTTGCCCGTGACCCCTTGCAATGGATTGACGCCATCGATATCTGGTGTCAATTGGGTTTGCCACTGGTGCTTTGCCTGCGCGTTCCTCAATTCCCGATTGCGGGTTCGATGGGGAGTTCACTAATCGAGTTCGACGGGCATGCTGGCGAAAACGTGACGATTCAGCTGGATCGAGATCCCACCGCAGCTGGCGAATCGAGGATATCAATGATCGGCAATGCCATTCGGGAGAATCTCTCGGATGAGCAACGGTTGCAACTGCTGCAAGCGATTCTGCCGATGGCGGTCGCGCGGCCAGGCATCCATGGAATCATCTGGCGGCAATGGTCAGATCTGGATGATCCCCGGTTCCCGAAAGCCGGGCTGGTCGATGCATTCGGCGAACCCAAACCGATTGCCCGACTGGTCAGCGATTTCCGCCGGAAAACTTTGCTGAAATAGGCCTCAATCAGGGGCAACCCCGACCGAAACAGACCAGGCAGATATCGTCAAATGGCGGATTGGCACCCATGTGGCGATTGGCGATCTGACAAATTTCCTTGCCAATTGTCGACGGCGTTTTTGTCTGACTGGCCCGAATCCCTTCGAGCAGATTCGTCAGGCCGAGAACTTCTCCCTCGACATTCATGCATTCGTTGATGCCGTCGGTAAACAGCACCAGCACATCACCATCGTGCATTTCGAAACGGGTCGCTTCGTACTCGGCATCTTCCACGACTCCGATCGGCAATCCTGATTCGCCGTGGATCAATTTGACATCTCCATTGGCGGACCGAACCACCGGCGGCATGTGGCCAGCGTTGACATACGTAAACGTATGTTGGCGGGAATCCAGAATTCCCAACAATGCTGTGGCAAACCGATCGACATTCAATCCTGAAAGATTCCTATTGATTTCGTGGATTGCCGCCGTCGGATCTTTGGTGGTCGCCATGGCAAACCGTGATTCGGCAGCAACTTTCGCCATCAGCAGCGCGGCGGCAATTCCGTGTCCTACTACGTCGGCAACGACAATCGCCAGGCGGTGTTCGTCGATCGGGATATAGTCAAAATAGTCGCCGCCAACCTGATTGGTCGCTCGGTAGAAAGAATAAAACGAGTAGGAATTGAAGCTCGGACGTTTCTGGGGCAGAAACGCCTGTTGCACTTCGTGGGCCAGTTTCAGATCATCCTCGATTTTCCGATTCTTGACGACTTCGTCAACCAGATGCAGTTTTTGAATTCCCAAACTTGCCTGCATCGCCACCGTCACGAGGATTTCCAGATCTTTTTCGTCAAATGCAACTTTGTTCTTGATCGTATCAAGCTGGATAACGCCAATCGCTTCGCTTTCGTTGTTGATCAAGGGTGCGCACATGATGGATCGAATTCGAAAATCCACGATGCTTTGGCTCAAATCAAACCGGTCATCGGAGGAGGCATCGCTGCTGATCAATGGTCGTTTGGTTTCCATCACGTTTTTGACAATCGTGCGACTGATCCTCAGCCGCTCCTCATTACTGTCTCGGGTCCGCGTGCCGTAGGGTCGCAGCTGTCCGTCGGGATCAAGCAGGACGATGAAACCTCGGTCCGCCGCTTCGAACAGATCGAACAGGCAATCCAGTATCTTGGCAAAGACTTCGTTCCGTTTTACGGATTCGCTCAAGGCCCGTGTGATCCGCATCAACGCTTTCAGCTTGGACTCGGCGTTGGCGTGTTTTGACGGGATTTCACCGTGCGAAGGCGCATCCAACTGGGACATGATATTGGATGCATCATCGCTGTCGTCTTCCAGTTCGACCGACGCGAATTCGTCTTTTTCTGTTTCTGCAGTCGGACGCTGGGGCCGATAGTTGGAATTTTCTTCGAGGTGAAATACAAACCGAACATCACAAATGCTGATTTCCGAACCATCGAACAAACGAGTTGAGTGGTGAATGGGCTGGTTGTTGAGCATTGTCCCGTTGCGACTGTTCAGGTCGTTCAAGATGTAAACACCATCGTCGTATTCGATTCGGGCATGGTGTCGACTGACGGATGCGTCGTCAATGATGATGTCGCAATCGGGATGTCGACCAATAAAGATATTTCGATCTTCGAACTCCAGCCTGTGCCGAACAACGGAAGTATCATTGGAAGTGAGAATTGGCATCGACACACCCGTATGCCCGATAGTATCGGACTTGCGTTAAACTCAATAAACGCAATCGTTCACAACAGATTAATTGCGATTACCCGAAAACGGAAGATTATCGCAGATCAAGAATGAATCTTTCAAGCCGTTTTTCCAATCCGTCGAGATCATCGCCAAATGCCAGTTGAAAGGCGGCCACTCGCTGGGCAGCGGTAAATTCTCGAAACCCGTCCCGGCTGGCATCCTCGCGCAGAAATTGAAAGTATTTCGCCGGGAACATTTCGGCGAGGAAAAACGTCAGGCCCCACGAGTAGGCATAGGCGACTGCCGGATCGGAGTCGAAATGCCTGTCGTGGGCGACGAATGCCTTCAATTTGCCCTGAACACGGTTCTGGCGGTAGAAATGTTGCAATTGGCTCAGTCGATTTTTGTTGATTCGTTCGCTCTGTTCGGAATAACGCAGGCTGTTGTGGACTCCGCTGGCTTCAAACATGCATGCCAAGCCCTCCAGCACCCAACTCGGCGTGCCACCGAAGCGCTGGTGGACTCCCACGTTGAAAGCCGTTTGATGTACCGCTTCGTGAATGAGCGTGGCATGGAACGCCCAATCCGATTTTGCGCCCCGCCCACCTGTGGGGTCAAACGTAACGATGCGATTGCTTTTTTGTGAGTAATAGCCAAGGATGTTGGCGTCGTACTGGTGCCAGGCTCGAAGAAATTTGTCGAACTCGCTTCGCGATCGCAGCACCACGGCAACCAGTGGAAATTCAGGCTCATCGACGGCGAATCCACGACTCGTGAAGTAAGTGCGGAAACGCTGATAAAGGACCTCAAATGGAGTGGCCCAGTTTTGATAATCGCCGGGGGGGTGGACAACGACGAAATTCTGCGTCACGGAGACTTGATACTTTTGCCGAAATTCCTTCTGCAGGCTCTCGCGCATGACGCTTGGTGTGTAGGGTTCAAAGTGGTCATTGACCGGTTTGATCGCCCGTTCATTGGCGACGCCGATCACGCTGATCCTTCCATCTCGTCGCTTCATCACGAGGTTGTTGCCGTCAAAAGCAAGCGGCTGACCAATGTAGTTGCGCCCCCCAGATTCAACTTTTACCGTAGCATCCTGTGCCGGTGCCGAATTCATCGACGTCGTGACCAGTGCCGTGAACCAGGTGATCAAGCGTTTCTTCGCCAGTTTCATCAGCGGGGGTCCATCAGGGTACAATAAGATCGGTGGATCAACGAACCGAAACGAACAGCAGATCTGAACTGTTTGGCGAACTGGGACTTGAACCACCGTTGGAATTCACGCGTTAAAGTCTAGAACGGAAAAGCTCCAATTGATCCGATTTTCGATTGCCGAACAGAAAAGTTATTGAAACAGGCGTCAACAACTTGCTCCCCAACGGGAATTCCAGGAGGTTGTTGGCGGGCCGTTAAAATCCCTATCCGACTGATGATTGATAAAGGAGTTAAATTGGACAGCCTGAAAATTTGCGTTGCGTGGATGCTGATCGGCGTTTTGCCGTGGATCGCGATGGGCCAGGAGGACGAACTTGATTTGATCGATCGCGTGACCGAGCTGCAGAAACAGCTTGAATCTAAAGTAGCCGCCGAACACGAACGGGCAGAGTCCGAATTGATTGAGTTAGGTCCACCGATCCTGGACTACCTCGAATCGGCAACCGAGGAATCCACCACAGACTATCGGCAGCGTCTGCAACGTATTCGCACGCGATTGGAAAAAGTCGTCGTCAATTCGGTGACCAAAGCGAGCAGTGTGAAGGCATCCGGCAAGATGACGGTCGGCGCGCTGCTCAAACAGATCAAGCAACAGACGGGAAACGATATTGGCGTGGCTGACGATTCTCTGTTGGACCTTGAGGTTGACGTGTCGATGGACGGCCTGGAGTTTTGGCAGGCTCTCGAACAACTCATGTCAAGAACGAAGCTGGGGATCGACCGCTATGGCAGTGCCAATGCAAATCAACTGATGCTGGGTTCGGTCAACAATCAGCCGACCGATCTCGCCGTTCCGACCAGCATTGCCCGGATTTTCCAGGCGCAGATAACGCGCGTCGATTCGTCCGTCAACCTGGCGGATCCCCAACTGGACTTTACGACGGTCAATTTGCTTGTGCGGTGGGAACCCCGCCTGCGGCCCATTTCCGTCGACATTCCACTGTCTCAGGTGAAAATGACGGACGAATTTGGCGATCAGATCAAGGCCCGGAATCCAGATCAGGTTCTGTATGGATTGGTGCAGCCGGAGATTCCGGAGGTTGAATTCTCATTGCAATTGCCGCGGGTGGATCGGCAGATCGAGAATATCGAAAGTATCCAGGCGACAATCGAAGCCGTCTTGCCAGGCCGATCGGAGCTGTTCCGTTTTCAGAACGTTGGCAAATTAAAGGCTGGATACGAGATTGAAAAAGCGGGCGCGACCGTGACCTTTGAAGGAGTACAGAAAAACGAAGACTTGTTCGGAATCCGGATGAGTTTGAGTTTTGATGAAGCCAACAATGCCCTCGAATCGCACCAGAGTTGGGTCTATCAGAATGAAGTCTACCTGCAGGACAGTCAGGGAAAGCGGGAGGACGCGATTTCATTGGAAACGTTGCATCAGGATAAAGAGCGCGTCACCATCCAATACTATTTTCTCAAAGAACCGGGACCGCAGACACTCGTTTACAAAACACCGGCAACGATCGTCAAAATGCCCGTCCAAATCGAACTGAAAAAAATTCCGCTACCGTAAGAATGAAGCGGCAACCGATTCGCTCGAGCGAAGGGCCCGCAAGTGTCAGTTTAGCAGCAGGGCGAATTGCTAATTCGTCCCTACGTTGCATCGAACGAATTAGCATTCTGCCCCACCAGAATGTTTTCATCTGCCGATCTTCTCACCGCAGAAGAAACAGGCTGGGGTCGTCGATGATGAATTCGGTGGACCAGGTTTTGCCATCGTCGCCGTTGCAAACGTTGAAGAAGAAACTACGCAGCTGCACGGCGCGTTTGCCAAATGGATATGCGGAGGCCAGGTGATCATCAGCCGTCAAGTCCTCGACTCCCGGTTTGGCATAATAATGAACTTCGCCGTCGGGTGAAATGCTCATGCCCAGCGACCACCATCCCATCGTTCCGATTTTGGGACCATCGATTCGGTAGCTGTTCGATGTGGCTTTCATCCAGAAAGACAGCTGGTCCGATTGGATGGCTCCACTCGCTGCGTCCACTTTTACCTCCCGGTTCAGGAAAATGCCGGGCCAGAAACTGTTATCCTCCGAGGATGTTGAAATCTGTCGATAGCGTCCGGATTGGGGAGCTGGATTTGTTTCCAAGCCGATTCTAAACGCAAAGTGACAGCCACTGCGGACTTCCCACTGATCGATCGGAGGGAGCCAGACGCGAGTCACCACGCTGGGCGATCGGGAAACCGGAATCCGGCCCACAGTTCCCTGGAAATTCGCGATCAGATCCTCCTGCTGTTGGGTTCGCGACGGGTAGGAGCCGCCGCTGGCCAATGTACGCAGCGCCAATGCACCCGTGCTGCCATTTATTCCGCCAGGCGGTGTTTCCACGCGCTGAACCAGATCCGGCTGCCCCCGTTTTTTTCCTTCATGCCAACGCCCGTTTTGGGACATGCCCAGCGGCAGGTTTTCGGCCAGCGCGGTGTCGTCATGATTATGAACTTTCGGCAGCTTGTAGTTGTAGGCCCAGTCCGGATACTCAAAATCATCGCCGACTTCGATAAACTGCTCGCCGGTACCAGGGACAAAGGCTTGACTCGACCGTTGGCTGTTTTGTGCCTGCGTCTGGCTACCAACCCCATTCAACCTATCGACGATGATTAATGCGAGAATGGCGACAGCGAAGATGCGAAATGTATGACAACAGTTTTTCATTTTCGGATTCCTGGTCAGTATGTATTTGCCATCAGGCATTTTCCGGCGGTCGGATCTAAGTGTCGTTTTTCAACGCCGTCTGAACACAGCTCGCCGAGTTGGTCTTGATGCACCGTTGTTATTGTTGAATGTTGTCGAATGAATATTGCCGATCGAACGGGTTGTCTCGGAATCTCTGGTTAACGCTTTGATTGCAGGTGCATAGGGCATTCCGGCAGCCAGCAGTTGTTCATATTCCGATGGTCGCCCATTCACGCGATTTTCGTACACAGCCAGCGCATGCAGCGCATGTCCACGGGGTCCGACATCCAGTTCGTAGTTGGGAGCGTTGAGCATCAAATTCAATGTGTAGTCGATCGCGGCGGTTAATCGGGGATCCTCCAATTGCTTTTCGGGCAATGTACACACCAGCCATTCCAGGATATGTCCCGTCGCGTACAGGCGTCTGCCCGGATCGGCGTTATTGTCGAGCCTCTCGAAAAAATCGGTGCTGAATCCCCCATCAGGATTCTGCAGCTTCCAGGTCTGGTCCTGATAGACGTTGAGTGTTCTCGCCGCGTTATGCCACTCTCCTCCAATCGGCCAGCCTCGGTCCGCCAATTGAGCGACCGCAAACGTGTATGCCATCAAGCGATGAGTACCACCGCAAGCACCGGTATTGATTGGATTTTTGAGTTCTTCTCGAATCAGACGCTGCATGTCCCACTGTTCGCCGTATTCATTCGTCCAGTATGCGTCCGGTTCCAGATAATGGGCCATCGCAATCAGTTTGAACGTTAACTCGGTTCCAACATGGCAGGTCCGCTGTTCATATTCGATCAGGTCTTTCAACGTGAACGAGCGATTCTCGACCAGCAGCGGCTGGTCGCTGGGAACGTCGCATTGAGCCAGGATAGCCAGGAATTGCCCGGGATGTCCTTGGACTCCCGCTCCCATTCGAGCGACAAGTTTGCCGTTTTCGATACCCAGCAATTGCATATTGTCGCCCGCCCCATTTTTGCACAGGTGCTCGACTGCATTGATTGGTCGGCCCTGATGAAAGATTTGTGCCCGGCGGCCGTAGGCAATCAGGCCGTGCATGACACTCCACGGTCTCAGTCGATCCGCATCGATTGGTTTGGTGTAGTAGATCGCCAGACAACGCTCGATGTTCGCGCTCCGCACCTGGGCTGCGGCATCAAGGGGTTTCGCTTTAGCGTCCGATTTTGCGGTTTTGCCAGAAGCTGGAATGATCTGGAGTTTGCCCTGCCCGTCTGTTTCGTTGGGTGCCGGGGTCACTGATTCTGGCGGTCGCTGTTCAGCGGTTGCCATCATGGCTGTTGAGTAGAACTCCTTAATCTGCTGATCGCCAAACAGAATCGGTATCCACAGCAGAAGTGAAATCATTGGTTGCGATACCTGAAGGATAATTCCGGTCAGCGCTAATTCATGGCAACGACGAATTCCGTACTATTGGATGACTCCGCAATGCAGAATCACCTGGGAATCAACATGCAAAAAAATCGGCATCGCTGCCGGCTGCCTTTGATTGTTATCGGAAGCTGACTGCAAGCATCGGGGCTTTTTTAGAATCCGCCTGCATAGTTTCCCCAGCAAACACACAGCTTACGAAACGCGCATACAGTCAGTCAGCTTTTCCCGTCACAATACCGCTTCGACCGTCGAAATCCCCCGGCTCCGCATTTCCGGCAATTCCGTCAAGATATTTTCATGTGCATTCAATTGGATTCGTTACCGAGGTCGCCAGGATTTGGCTCCACGCGCTGCGACGTCGCAGTCAGAAGGGCCGCGCGGCTTGGTCTTGGCATACAACAGCACGTTGATCGCTTCTTGCTGCGGCAAATCGTCAAACGTCAGAACCAGCTTTTTCGTTTTGTGCATCCCGTTTTGTGCATCCCGTTTTGTGCATCCGCAACGGCTCAGTTGAGCAAATCGGAGTTGCAGAAGCAGGAAGGCAGCGGCCTTCGTTCTTTGTCGAGCTATTGTTGTCGGGAACTTCGATCTTTGGCCCCGTCTTGAACACCACTCCATTCAACATGCCAGACCGCTGAAACGAAATTCATGTCTTGAGTACGTATCCCGTCAAAAAACACCTCTGTGCATTTGGGATGCGACGCTCGCATCAAGAGTTCCGTTGCTTGTTTAACGACTCTGGCAACCAAACCCTGCTGTTCAGCAACGGACTGTTTTTTTGAACCAGAGCAGATTTTATCGCGTATTTTTCCGAGAAGTCCTGCTGATTCTTTTCGATAAGAATTATGTCCGGTTCAAATTTTGTTTGCCAAACTGGGTTTGCCAGCACCATCGACAAATGTTCTCGCAAGTTTTCTGCCTCACCAGCGTATACACCGACGTTTTGGCTTGTGATCAAAAACACCCCGGCTGCATCGCATGTCGATGAGTCCAGCTCGTCACGGCGAATTTTTAAAAGTGGCTTCCGTAACCAGCGATGGTAATTTTTACTGGCTAGGTTTCTGGCTCCTTTGGCCATCTTTCGAATCGACAAGGCCGCGCGACGGTACTGGAAGGACGACACTTCAAAATGCTGAGGTCCGTATTCCGCAGCAATTCTGTCGAAGTAATCCGCCGAGTCGGAACAACATAGGATATCGTCCAGGGAAGGCGGAGTAAGACTCCCGGAACTGAAGTCATCAGAAATCAGCCGCCACGCAACTTCACTGGCATACCCGTAGCGGTTGAGTTCTTCGGCAAGGATTCTTGGCGGTTGGCGAGTAGATCGAGGTAGCTTTCCTGATTTGCGAAGCTTCATCATCAGGCGATTCCAAACAGTGGCGTTGCCACCGAGGCCTCGCTTGAGGCATTCGTCAATGAATTTCTTGTCGAGTTCTTTGTCGCAAAGGATGTAATCGGGCGGGTACCCTTCGCCTGCCGACTGATACGATTCGATGACGGCTTTGATCGTATCGTCGCCAAACTCCTTTTTTTGGCGCTTCTTGCCATGGGTCGTGTTCGGTGCGCTCTCAATCGGATCATCGGGACCATCAATCGACCCTCCCAGTTCTGTTTGATCCAGGCGTTTAGCGATGTGTTTTGCGTAGTCTTTTGAAAGCTCAAAACCAATCCAGTTCCGGCGCAGTTTTTTGGCGACGCATAGTGTCGTTCCACTACCACCAAATGGATCCAAGACCAGGTCATAGGGATTACTGGATGTTCGAATGATCCTGGCAAGCAGTTGCTCGGGCATTTGACAGCCATGGAACCCCTCTCGCTCCTTGAACGTTCCGGCGACCCTTGAGAAATACCAGGTGTCATGGTTGGGACTGAATGATTTGGGAGCATCTTGAGGCCGCGTGATCCATGTGTTGTCCGGCAGACGACCGCTGGGGTTGGCCCGGATATCGGCATAAACAAGCTGTCGGGCCGATTTTACCCGGACATTAGGGTTCGGCCTGACAAATGTGAAGTTCTTTTCGTCTTTCACCAAGTGAAAGAGATGCGTGTGAGAACGGCTGAAGCCATTGACGCAATTGACGCCAAAAGTGTAGTACCAAATTACCCAACTGCGACAATGAAAGCCAACTTTTTGGGCTTCGATTTTCAATTCGGCGGCATATTCGTCGCCAATCGCCAGCCAGAATGTTCCATCGGATTTTAGTGCGCGGTGAACACCCTGAATCCATTGTTGGCACCATTTCAAATAATCTTCGGATTGTTTGGCATCGTCATAGACGTCGTATTCGTAACCAATGTTGAATGGCGGATCAGCAAAAACCAAATCAACGGATTCCTTTTCGACCTTGCCCAATAGGTCAATACAA
Organism: Mariniblastus sp.; assembly: GCA_041751295.1. GTDB lineage: Bacteria > Planctomycetota > Planctomycetia > Pirellulales > Pirellulaceae > Mariniblastus. The sequence continues at coordinate 1,647 of JBGSXT010000617.1, read as the reverse complement.
TCTCCGTGATAGATTTGATTTTTCGCAATCGGCATGACTCAATCCTGGCTGTTTTTATCGCGAGAATTCTACTGCTTTTGAGTGGAGCTTTCTATCGTAGCGAATTCGGGTGACACCTCATGCCGCGTTGCCGCCTAAAAAAACTGCAATCGATTTATGCTGAAATTGACAAGAATGCTCGACGGGCGCTTGCGAAAGAACAAAAAGAGTTAGTTAATCAATATTTTGTTGAAGATTGCCCGCTCTATCCCTGTTTTTGGTTATTTCTTACGCCTGTTTATTTTGGAGAATGAAAATGAGGATCAAACGTGGCAAACTGGGCCCGTTTTACGCCCTGGGATTGGACGTGTATCTGATCGTTGCCGTTATGGGGCTGGCAATTGGCGGTCTGGATGACGGTCTGCGGAGCGAGCTTCAAGATTGGAGTGACAGGTCGCCGGAAATCGCTGCAATTGTTGCTGATTATCCGATCTCGATTTCGCGGGTCGAACGACAATTAAAAAAATCGCTGGGGAAATTGGCGGTGCCAGAACAGTTTCAGAATCTGGCCAGAGGGGAGGCGCTCGAACACTTAATTCGTCGCCATGTCGTGTTTGAGTCGATTCGCAAATCTGGTGCAGTGGCTGGAAAGTCGCAGATATTGCTGGAGGTCGCGAAACTGACCGACCGGCTGAAGGAAGTTGACCAGACCATTGATGATTATTTGAAAACCAGCGGCCTGGACCTGAAAGAATTGGAATACGAATTCGAATGGCGAATCGCCTGGCAAAAATATCTGGACAGCCAGCTTGATGATGAACGACTGGCAAAATTTTACGAAAAAAACCGGCGGCAATTTGACGGTACCGAAATGAGAGTTGCCCATCTGCTGATTCAGGATTTGAGTCAGGATTTGCAGGTCAATATGAATCAGGCAAACCGGATCCGGGAAGAAATTGTCAGCGGCAAGATCAATTGGACATCCGCCGTGGCAACACAATCGGATGCCAAATCGTCTTCGTCCGATGGGGGCGAGATTGGTTGGATCGGCTACGATGGCCCGATGCCAGTCGAGTTCTGCCGGACCGCGATGAAATTGCAAGTCAATGAAATCAGTCCGCCAGTGGAAACGACATTCGGCGTACATTTGATCAAATGTCTGGAAATCAAGCCGGGGAAAAACGGCCCCCGTGATGCGCGAGACGAGGTCCGCGCTGCCGCGACCCAATTTCTGTTTGATTCGATCGCAGACAGGAATCGCGATGCCACCGATGTGCAATACGTTGTCGATTGGCCCAAACCCGAAAAGCATCCTTCAATCGACTGACAACTCCGTTTTCCGCCGAACCTGGCGATCGGTACTTTAGAACTTCTTGTAAATGGAAATCACCGCAGGCGAGTATTGCCGAACGGTCCATTGTGCAGAATCGGGGAGCTGACTGACGTCGAACCGATTGTCGGATTCGATCACCACTAGGCTGTCGTCGGGAGCCGCGTCGACAAAAGTTTGGATCAGACTCAGGATTTTTTCCCGGGATCGCACATAAACATCGTACGGCGGACAGCAAAACACGATCCATGGCTCCGTGGGCCAGTGAACCGGGTTTTTCAAAAACCTGCGGGACCAATAAAATGTATCGGATGCGGCCAGGGTTACGTTCATATCCG
>JBGSXT010000616.1:0-3577 GCA_041751295.1 Mariniblastus sp. | reverse complement strand
ATCCGCGACAAAACTGAACATATCGATGTCGTCTCCAAAATTGGATACCGCATTGATACGCGTGCTGTCCTCGGCCAGTAATTCAAACTGGCTGGCATTGAAAAATCTCCCGCCGTGATCGTCTTCGGGCCCATTGTGTCGAGCCGCCACCCGGAAATCTCCATTGGACGCATCGTTGTTGGCTGTCACGGCAACAAAGTATCGACCTTCCGTAAGATCGAGCCGCAAATTGCTATTCAAGGAGTTGGGCTGCGACGGGTTGTTGTTGTTTTGATCAATCAGCTGGCCGTTGCTGCTGTACACACTAACAAACACATCAAAGCTTCCTAGTCCAATAGCATCCACGATGACTCTGGCCGGATTGAGAATCTCAAATTGAAAGACATCGATGTCTCCGACCGGGTTGATGGCACCGGAATCACGGGCGATTTGCTCAATGTTGAACGTCAGCTGCGTGGCCGTGTCGTCGAGGAAGTTGGAATGCAAATCGGGAATCGTTGACATTCCACCCAGGAACATGCCCCCCGCACCTTCAATTTGCGCGCGAAAGGGCGCAACGCCCGTCCACCATGAAATATCACCGTAAACGCTGTTCTGAGTCGTTCCTCCCGACAAAACCCCAGCAACAAAAAATTCGCCGTCCTGTTCGACCAATATCGGGCCGCCACTGTCTCCTGGTGCGGTGGTCGCCTCGAACTCGAGGGGCATCGGATCGCTACCCCCAATCGTATTGGCTCCCAGCGTGCCATCGTCAAAATCAGTTGAGAAAATATTGGAACCGAAACTGGCTGCGGGAGTGCCATAGCGGTCGATGATATTTTCGCCCCCCCAACGAAGTCCGTCGGCATTGAACCCGTGGCCGGTCGAACCGACTCCATTGAAACCATATCCCAATGTTGTGGCGACACGCCCAACCAGCGAGTCGGTCGCATCGATCAATCGCATCGGTGCGGCCACACTATCCGGTACCGCTGTACTTAGAAAAGCGATCACGACGTCTCCGCCATCCAGCAGGGAACCGAAACCATCGGGCAGTGTCACTGTCGAAACCGTCGCCGTGAATTGTCCGTTGTTTGAATTTGGTCCAAAGATAATCTGGGAACCGGGCGAGACACCGCAATGTCTTGCCGATAATACGACGTTCGGTGCAATCAAAGTTCCCGTGCAACCGAGGGCCAGCGCCACAACGGCATTGAAGGGAGAAGCGAAGTTCTGCGCACCAATCGGTCCAATCGCATCATTGATGACGATGCGGGGAAAAACACCTTCCTCGAACCGGTATCGCGTTCCCGAATTGGCGACCGCTTCCAGACTCGCTGCCAACGGCTGGGAGAAAAAGGATTGGTAACTGTTCGATTGCAAGTCAGGATCGGAAAAAGTATTGGCGATATCGTCGCCGTCGATCACAAACCGGCCGTTATCGATGTCTTCGGCGAATATCGATTCGCGGAAAACCAACTGGTTGATCGGCTGTTCGTCGATTTGCGGCGCTTTGATTGCTAACATTCCCGGGATCTGAAAACTATCGTCGGAAAGGTTCAATCCGATATTTTCAAAATACTCAAGCATGATCCCAAGCCTTTCCAGTCAGTTCGTTGTGATGGCCTCCATGATATTCCAGGAAACCGGCCATTGTCAACTTTTTCACAATTTTGACAGTCTTGATGCCCCGCCGCTGGTAGTGGTGGCGACACAGCCAACAGTTTTTGTCGCGACTCCGACGTGCCATGAATCGGGAATGTGACACCCAGCAAAATTCAGGGCCAGACTCGCATCCGGATGTCAGGCAACCAGAATTCCTCTGTCAATTCCGATTCCACTCGTCCGACCAAAGATGCCAAATTGATCTATCTCCGAGGCTGTCGCTGAACACGTCCCGCACGCCTGGTTGTCCAAGCCCAAATGGATACGACGGGACGGCGGTGCGTTAAACGCGCCCGGCCCCAGCGCCATTGAAGTCGCTCCAGCAGCCTGAGGAATCGTTCGAAACGAGAGTCGATAAGCACCAGATGTATTGTCAACTGTACCCAAGCGCACAAAGTAAGACTCGCCCGCCGCCACGTCAAACGACAGGCGTGAATCGAGCGTGCCATCAAAATTGTTGTTGGAATCCAACAGGTTCCGATCCGCGTCATTACTGCGTAACACCGTATTCAGGTCGCCGGACAAAGCCTTCGAACGCACGACCATTCGACCTGTCGTCTGTGCGATAAATCGGAATGCATCGACATCGTTACCCAATTCCGCAACCGCATTTATAAACGTGCTTTCAGGCACCGGCAACAAACTGAAATTTGTCGCGGAACCAAACGTGTCTCCGTGATCGTCATTGTCTCCCTGGAGGCCATCATGTCGAACGGACAGGCGATAGGATCCAGTCGAGCCATTGGTCCCGCTGACGACCGCCAAATATTCACCGGCACCTAGATTTGGAACGATGAATTGACTGTCCGTCTGGTTCGGAATGCTTGGATTGTCGTGGTCATCATTGAACGCGACCAGGTTTCCATCGGCATCAAACAATTGGGTAAAGGCATTGAAAAACGGGGATGCGGCCCGCACATCGACGATGACTCTGGCTGCTGAATCCAACGTGAAGCTGAAAACATCCTGTTCGACAGGTGTTCCCTCGAAACCGATCACGCCTTCTTCGCGGGCGATAACATTTGAACTGACCGGATCGAAATCCAGCACCGTCGCGGCGGATACCTGCAACAAGTCAGTGTGGTCATCAACATCCGGCAAAGGAAATGGGTTCGCAATAAAGCTGTTGATGAACAACTCGTAATTGCCGGTGTCACCGGAGCTGAACGTATCAACCTGAATGTAGTAGGTCCCTGCTTCCGGTAAAACCAGATCGAACAGATGTGAATCAAACGAAGATTCAACATCGTCGTCGTTGACCGCATCAATGCCGTAGTAGTCAACCGGATTGAACTCCGAATCGAAGATAGAAACGATTGGGTCAATCGGGTCGAAATCGGAATAGCGGTTGGTGGCATTGGAAATCGCCTCGAAACTGTACACCCGGCCTGTCTTCCCGGCAAACGAAAAAAAGTCGAACGGATCAACAAAATTGAACGAGCCAACGATAGCGACCGCGTCGACCAGGAAGTCTCCCGCATCTGCATTGACGCCCTGAACAATCGTATTGGGAATCACAATTTCGTCCAAAACTATTTCCTGAGCGGTTTGAAACGAATCGTTGGGCGTAACGCTTTCGAAAACCACCGTTCCGATCGCCGCAAATGCCAATTTGATGGCTTCCCGTTCTCCCAGCCAATTTTGCGTAAATGCATCGAAGACCTCGCCCGCCAACGCCGGCGTATTTAGAATGTGGTTGCGCGTTTCGTTGGCGTTCATCGGGCCAGGGAATGGCGGATTGAATCCGGGAAAAAACAGATTGTCGGGAATGCCACCTGCGATCGGGCCAAACGCATCGTGATGGCGGAGTCCAAGAATGTGGCCCAATTCATGAGCGCCGATATTCGCCGAGGCGGAAATCGTTTGCGACTGGTTGGAGCCCAGCCCTTGAACATTTAGCACCGCGTTGTCATTTTTGTTCAAGTTTCGGAAA
>JBGSXT010000615.1:0-3123 GCA_041751295.1 Mariniblastus sp. | reverse complement strand
ACATCGGTCAGGGAGATCGCAGGCTTCAGCGATGGCGATTGTCCGATCGTCGGCGAGTTTGGATTTCTGGTGCATCTTTCCAGCTTGAATGATCTGGTGACGTTCGATGCATCGTTGTCGGTATTTACGGACCGCCAACTCGCCGAATTGAAACACGAGTTGACTCGATCTTCCGAACCGACAGTTGTTGGCAGCAATTTATTCAAGTCGGTCAGTGGCGAGGGAGCGCGGGGTCATTTTGTTCTGGTTCCATACACGCCGACGGAATTGCTGCAAATGCCGGCCGACGAAGCAACCCAACGAATCGCAGCTGCCGCCGATGTCTCCGCCCAATTGGGAGTGCAATTGATCGGATTGGGGGGCTTCACTTCGATCATTACCGCTGGTGGCATCACATTGGACGCCGATCGCCTGCCACCACTCACGTCAGGAAACGCCTACACAGTCGCGACGACTTTGGACGCCCTCAAATCGGCTGCCCATTCGCGCAACGTTCAGCTGGGAAATGCAACCGTTGCGATTGTCGGTGCGGCAGGGCAGATCGGTCGAGCGCTGGCTTTAATGATCAGCGAAACTGCGGGCAAAATGGTGTTGGTAGGGCGAGATGGAACCGGCGGGCGGACACGACAGCGTTTACGGGATGTCGCCAACGATATCGTCAGGCATCAATTGAACCAGGTCGGATTGACCGATGAACCGGCCGGAAAATTCCGGGAAAGGCTAGTCGCCATTTCGAGCATTGCCGGACCCAATCACGAACACGACATCGATCGAATTGCCCAGCTTCTGATTGACGAGGGATTCCTGGTACTGTCAAATCGAATTGAAGAGATTGTAATCGCTGACATGGTTGTCGCCGCATCGAGTGCAACCCAGCCGTTTATTGAATCCAGGCATATCAAGGCTGGCGCGATCGTCTGCGATTCCTCTCGACCGGCAAATGTATGCCCGCAAGTCATTCGCAGCCGCACCGACGTCGATTGGATCGAAGGAGGCCTCGTCCGAATTCCCGACGCGAACCGACTTGACGTTTTTGCCGGCCCCAGCCCAGATGCCGCCTACGCCTGTGTCGCCGAAACCGCACTGTGGACGCTCGAGCCCACGCTTGGAAAACCGTCAGCCCAACAGAAATTGGAAATCTCCACGATCCGCCAACTCTCCGCCGCCGGCAAGAAACACGGCTTCGAATTCGTTTCGCTCGCAACCAACCGTAGCTGCTGCTGACCCGAACGCCGAAAATTCCTATCGCAACAACCTGGGCTGATCATCTTCGGGTTGATTGGTCAGACTGACAGGCCGAAAGATTCCTCCGGCCCCTTGCCAGTCGAAAACCTTGACCGCGATCGTCAATTCCTTGCCGGGTCGCAAGAACTTCGAAATGTCGTGGCTCTTGCGCTCGTCAAAGGCGGTAATCCGGTTTTCAAGGTCCCCGCCAGATCCGATCATTTCGCCATCGACTGACAATTCGTAATAGTCGTCAACTCCATTGAAATTCAAGAATGTTTTCTCGTGATTCCAGTCGTCCGAAATTTTCAACTCCATTCGATAGTAGCCCCAACCGTCCAGCGCAGCGAATCCTTGCGAATCCCAGTGTTGGTTGATCGAGAGTTGCGTCCAGCGATCGTCAGTCAAATAGTCAGTGTCATTCCAGCCTTTCTGAAGTTCATCCGTAAAAGACCACACCTGCGGCAGCGGATGATGCTGCTGCGCCAATTCCTTCCGCAGCCGATTCAGATTCCTGTTCTTGATATCGATTGAATTCATCCATTGGCCTTTGTGAATGGACGCCAGCAAGAATCGGCCAGCCGCACTGGCCTCAACAGAATTATGGATTGCCGAAACGATCAGGTGCCCCTTGCCGACCGGAAAATGCGTGATCAATCCTTGCACTCGAACTTCGTCCAGATCGTGAGTCTCCCACAACGCCAGCAGGTGATCGCAGTTTTCGATCTGGTGCAGATCAGGGATGACGTCCGAGGCCAAATCGAAATGTTGTAGTTCGATCAACATCTGCCGGTCAATACCGGTTCCAGCAAGGTCACCGACCAATGTTGCTCCACGCAGAAACCAGTGTGGTTCGGTCTTGAAATTTGAATTCGGATTGCCTGCCAACAGAATTATCGTGCGTCCCTGTTCCAGCTGATCAAGAATATCCGGAGTCAATGTGGTTATGGTTGGGATTGGAGTTTGCACTTCCTTTTCAAGACACCAGATCGGCCACGAATTGGTGGCGATCTGCTCACGTTCGCCAGCGATCCCACTTGGTGCATCCAGCGTGGCAAAAATCCTGTCGTGCAACTGGAAATTGCCTTCAATCTTGCAAGTGATTGGTTCTGAATTGATCTCGTTGTCGCGAAATTCAACGTCGTGGAACTGGTTGAGGGAATTGGCGGTATGGACGGCGATCCGAAACGAATCGCGTTGCCGGTCTTGAACAGCGGCGTCGTGCACTACCAATTGAAACTGCAGCGGTCGCTCCTTGAAAAAACTGCGGGCATCATTTTCTGTTTTCAGCGTGATCATGGTGTTACGATGCCATGCCCAATCCTCCGTCGTGTACTTTTCCCGTCCCAAATAATCGATCAGACCCATTGAACAAAGCGGTACATCGCGAATCACGCTGACGACATAGCCGCCATACGGAAACTCCTGGCGATACTTTTCGATTTGAAATTTGCGCATCAACATTGCGTATTTTTTGGAATCTTCGAATAGCTTTTGCGAAGTCAAACCTGAATCGTGCCGGAGCTGCCAAACCTCGAGCCATTTCCGGCTGTTTTTCAGAAACCTGGGGCGCAGATAAGCAGGCGGCTCGTAGACATTCTTGAAACGATCGGGATCAGTCCACGTGTCGGCGGCGATTGCTTCCCCAAGGATCAGTGGCTTCGGTTCCCGTTCTGCAATATGATCCTGCAGGCGGCGAAGTGCGTCTGTCCAAGTGTGATTGTTGCCGTAGGGATGATCGTCATAGAAATCGTGAACGCGATTCCACTGAATCCAGCTGCTGTCATCTTCCACGATCGCGTCCGGTATCCGTCGTTTGCACAAGTCGTATAACGACTGGATGACGTCAAGATCGGCACTCGGGCCGGTTTCACAGGTCAGGCTGCGCAGGATGATCGA
>JBGSXT010000614.1:0-3107 GCA_041751295.1 Mariniblastus sp. | reverse complement strand
GATCGCGAGACCCATCTGGAACTCAGGACCCTGCTGGCGCATAAGCGCGCGATGCTGTATTTCACCCAACCTTCGACTCGCACATTTTTATCTTTCATGGCGGCCTGTCAGATTCTGGGGATTACCTGCAATGAAGTCCGTGACTCCAGTACGTCGTCTGAAGTCAAACGGGAATCCCAGATGGATTCGATCCGGATGTTCAGCAGCTATTTTGACGTCATCATCATGCGCAGCCCCGTTGCCAGACTTGCCGAATGTTGCGCTTACATGATGAACGAGCTGGAAGCCAACGAGATGCGCGCCGTGCCGACGATCAACGCCGGCAGCGGCAGCGATGAGCATCCAACTCAGGCCCTGTTGGACATGTACACGATTCAACGGACTTTTGGCTTCGACCTCGCCAGCGAATCCGGTAACGACCGATTCGAACAGCTGAAAAACAAATACCCCAATCTGACCGCTGGTCCGGCAGGCAAGACCTACCTGTTTTGTGGTGACATCGGACGGGGCCGCACCGTCCGCTCGCTGGCGACCGTGCTGGCACGGTACCCCGCTCAACGAATGTTTTTTGTTTCGCCCGATCATGATGTGTTGCGCCTCGATCCGCAATTGAAACAGCGACTGAACCAGGCTGGTGTTGACGTTCATGAGTTCAACACCTTGGACGCAAATTTGGATGGGGAGGAAATTCTGTCGCAGGTTGACTGTTTGTACATGACCCGTATCCAGCGTGAACACAACTCGGAAGCAACAACAGCCGAAATTGAGGCGATGAACCTCGAACCGTTTCGGCTGAATGTCGAACGAGTAAACAAGCTCAAGGACTACTCGCCGATCATGCATCCGTTTCCACGGGACAGCGTCGTCCAGGAAATTCCTGTCGAGATCGATTCCGACCGGAGGGTGATGTACTTTCGTCAGGCCCGCAACGGGATGTGGGTCCGAGCGGCGTTACTGGTGCATCTGTTGGACGCGGCCGAGGAATTGTTCGCCCAATATCGCAGTCGATTCAGGTAGATTGCCAACGAGCTGCCAAGCAGCCAGGAAATCGAGCGGAAGCCGGTCGACTCCGAACACACCATCGACAAAATGGGAATCGACGCAGAGAGGGAATCGCATGTCAAATTGTACCGCCTGGGACAAGGATTCTGATTTTAAGTCCGCGTTCGGTCGATCCTGGCTGTATGCAAAAACAGAAAAAAATACCGACCCTCGAAATAGACCAGAATCAGTTGGGAAACGGTCTTCCTGATACGGCGACAGCCAGGGTACTGACCCGGTTGGCCAGATTTTCGTCCATGGAAGAATCGAAAATCAGTCAGACTCTATTGTTTGCAGCCAATCAGTACTGCGGTATTCGACTGAATGCCGGTCCCTTTCAAGCGCGCTGGAAATTCGAAGATGCGGCGATTCAGATAACCCGTGGCCAACAGATTATCGATCAGATTGACTTCCAGGATGGGATCCGCAAGGCCGCTTAGCCTTTTCCGTCCCCACCTTCTTCGTCGGCTTTCTTGACTTTCTTTTTCTTTTTCAGACTGATTTTCTGCACTCGAACTTTAGGAATCCCGAGTACCGAATCTCCAACCTGCCAACGATCGATGGCAGCCAGATTGGTCAGTCGTTCAGCACGCGTCAGTACATTTCGCTGCTTCGCAGAACCCGCTTTTATTTTCAAACTTTTATCGATCGTCATCGTTGCACCTGAGTAAATTTCCGATATCGGAACGCAAGAGTATAGGAACGTTGGGCTTCACTCACAAGAGCCAGATTTGACTTTCCAGCTTGATTTGCGGTCAGAACCGGTTTTTTCGTTGAATATGTAACAACTGTTTCGACCCCATTCCCTGTTACCAACGACCTGTTCCCTTCGACCCCAACCGGCAATCTCAGGATAATCGGCAATACCGGCCCTGTTTTGTCAATGTATGCCTTTTGACCAGTGTTAAACGCTGAGGGGGTATTTTTGTGACGGTTCTGCCCATCTAAACAGCGGTTAGTTGTATGTCGATGTTTCCTGCTGACGCCAGTTATTCGTGTTTTGGCGATCGTTTTTCGAATCCGGTTTGCTTCGGGCAAATCAATCATAACTCTAGTTCAGGAAATTCCTATGAAGACGGCAAAGCTTCTTTTTGGTGCAATTCTTTGCATCGCATTTTGTTCCGAAACGATGGTGGGCCAAACGGTAACGCGACGGGGTGTCGCGCCTGTTTATATTCCCGGCGACGATTCCTATGACAGCATCGTCAAGCAGGCAACGCCGTTTTCTCCGGTGAGTGCGGTTAAGACAGTCAGTCAATCATCAACTGACTCTGGAACGGTGAACGGCTCGGGTGGTAGTGATTGCGGATGCAGCACAGGCAGTGGCAGTGGATGTGGATGTGGTTCCGGCGGCGGCGGTGGTTGCGGTGGCGGCTGCGGTTGCGGCAGTTGCGACCAAGTCGGCAACAGTTTCTTCGGGCGGTTGCGTGATATGAGTCCGATCAAGTTCAGCTTGGCGAATTCGGGCGAATCCTGTGGATGCGGAGCCGGTGGTGATTGTGGTGAATGCGACGACAGAACTGGCATAGCTCGGCTGTTTCCGCGCATCAACATTACATCCAACGCCTGCAACAAATACGTCAGTGTTTTCGCCGGCTATTCCGATCTCGAAGACTTCGATAGCGACCAATTTGGCGTTGGTACTGGCCTGATTTCGTTCAACGAGGGCTGGAACATTGGATTTACACGGGGGCGCCGATTCCCCAACAATTGGCGGCTGGAAGCGGAATTCCGAGCGCAACACAATACAGCGGACACGTTTCAGACTGGCGACTTTGTGGGTATGGACTTTGTACCCACAGCAGAGTTTGATGCGACGGACAGCCTCTACAGCCTGACCTCGATGAGGAATCTGATCCACGATTTCGATTATTTTTGCAGTCGTACGGTTCCCTACCTCGGTGTCGGCGTCGGCGGATTGTACGCCAACGGCGACGTCGTCGTGCCGGCATTAGGTGAAGCTGTCGGCATCAATGACTGGGCGTTTGCCTATCAATTGATTGCCGGACTTTCCCGTAAAATCAATTGCAGCACGGAAGCTTATACTGAATATCGTTACTTTGGCA
>JBGSXT010000613.1:0-15716 GCA_041751295.1 Mariniblastus sp. | reverse complement strand
TCGAAGTCGGTTTCGAAGTCGATTTGCACACCGGACGCATCGTTGTCATTTCAGCCATCGATAATTTGATGAAAGGTGCCGCCGGCAGCGCCGTACAATGCATGAACCTGATGCTGGGATTTGCGGAATCTACCGGTCTGGAATTCTGTGGGTTGCATCCCTGTTGAGCAGGAAACGCAATTCCTGGATACCGACATGTGTGCCAAAAGGCTGCATCTGATTTGTTGCGATGAACCTTGATTGACTGTTTTATTGGAAAGTTAACATGAAGAGTTTCCCAGTCGTATTCGCGGTCTGCATGATGACGATCATGTTGTCCACTACCGTTTCGAGTCAGGACTCGAACGAACCACAAAAATTGTGGCTGGAATTTGAAGGAGGAGCCGGAGCTGGCCAAGGCCAGCATGTTGTATTGATAGCCGGCGACGATGAATATCGAAGCGAAGAAGCGCTGCCGATGCTGGCGAAAATACTGGCCAGGCATCATGGATTCAAATGCACGGTGCTGTTTCCCGTCAATGAAGAGGGTTTCGTCCAGCCTGATTTTCAAACCCGAATTCCCGGAATGCAAGTATTGAAAACCGCTAATGTGGTGATTCTTGGATTGCGATTTCGAAATCTTCCGGATCATGACATGCAGCATTTTGTTGAATATGTGGAATCGGGAAAACCGATCATTGGACTGCGAACGTCAACACACGCCTTCCAAATCCCGGAGGATCGAAAATATGCGCGATACAGCTGGAATTTCGCGGGCAATGGGTGGACGGGCGGATTCGGCCAACGGGTATTGGGCGACACATGGATCAGTCATCATGGAAAACACGGCGTCCAAAGCACCCGTGGTGTCGTTAATGTAGCGCAGGCAAACCACCCGATCCTGACGGGTGTTCAGGACGTTTGGGGACCCACAGACGTATACACAATCCGGAACCTGACCGCTGAGGCAAAAATCTTGCTGCACGGGCAAGTCCTGGACGGGATGAACCCGACCAGTTCGCCGATTGAAGGAAAAGTCAACCAGCCGATGATGCCTTTGGCGTGGGTCTTGAACCATGAAACAGAATCGGGCAGCCCTGCACGAGTATTCTGCACCACGTTGGGTGCCGCAACTGATTTCGAATCAGCTGGATCGCGCAGATTGATCGTCAACGCCACTTTCTGGTGTGCCAATCTGGAAAAGGAAATCCGACCGGATTTGAATGTCGCATACGTCGATGCCTTTAAACCAACTGCGTTTGGTTTCGGAGGCTATCGGAAGAACATACGTGTTTCCGATTTCCGATTAACAGAAACGACTAAGTAGTCTTCCACTCGATCCCGCGAAGTCCCCTGATCCCGTCCAGTCCGAATGAGTTGCTGGCATTGGCGAGGGCACGGATCGATGCTGCCCAACAAGCAAACGCTGCGTCATGCTGCTGTATGATCATTTCCTGCAGCATGCCAATCATTTTTTTCTACGCTGCAAGTAGAATTGGGTTGACAAACAGAAAACGCCTAACGCGACCACAAAACTGATTACAAACCAGGTCGGTTGGAACCGTGATCCAAACGGCAACATGGAAAACGCGAGCCACATCAGTAACAGCGAGCCATGTAAAGCCATGGCAGTCGCAGACAACGCAATCATCAATTCACTCAATTTGTCGATCATTTTTCGTTGTCGGATTCTGCTCCCATCGCCAATTTCAGCCATTCTCCAACCGCGCGAGCGTTGAAACGAACTGGTCGATACATTCCTGCAGCTGCGATGTTTTAGCCTCGTCTTTTAAATTTCCCGATTCGTCGAGGGCATCAAACGCCTGGTTTAAGGCGAATTGGCTGGGGGTCACCAGTACGCCGATATTGGACAGGATTTCCCTGACATGCCGCAGACCACGAAGTCCGCCCAAAGCACCGGGCGACGCACTAATCAGGCAGGCTGTTTTGTTGCGATAGGCCGCCAGCGGTGATTCATTTGCCGATTTTCGCGAGACCCAGTCAATCGTGTTCTTAAGCAGTGGCGTGATCGAGCTGTTGTATTCCGGACAAGCGAGCAAGAGCCCGGAATTTGCGAAAAAAAGTTCCTTCAGCCTGATGGCGTTCTCGGGTTGGCCGCTGGTGGACTCTAAATCCTGATCAAATAGTGGCAGTTCGTAGTCAGATAGTTGGATGTGATCGACTTCGGCACCGGCATCGGACGCCATTCTGCAGGCAATGGCCAGTAACCGGCCATTAATGCTTTCCTTTCGCGTGCTACCGGCAAAGGCCAGGATTCTGGTTTTGGACATATATCTGATTTCCTTTTGTATGAAACAATCTGGCCGTTTGGAGATAGGCTCTTGGCTTTGTCATCGATACTGTCTTGCAATAGCCTACCCGAGTCAAGTGATCCGGCTGTTCGAAAGTTGTCTGTCCTGACCACTGAACCTATTGCCAAAAATTTAATGGAGTAGAACATTTGTCCCCAACTGTTTCGCAACCGTGGGGGACAAATGTCCTACACTGATTAGGTATGCTATTAGCTGCCGCTCGCCTAATAATGGCGATATCCACAGGAAATCCGATATCACTTTTATTAAAACTAGCATGTACGAGCCTGAGTTTTTCGAGTTTGCGCTGGCTGACCCGAATTTTCGAATCGATGCGCTATTTCGTCGGATGGCAATGTTGCCGCACGCGGTTTTCCTGGATGGAAGCGGAAAAACCACCGCGAATGCATCGCAGACATCAGAACTGAATCGCTATTCATTTCTTGCTGCGGATCCCGTGGATCGGCTGATTGTCAATAAAAGCGATTCATTCGATTTCGGCGAAATACGAAAACTGTTGCGACGCTATCCGAGCACTGGACTTCCCGATCTGCCGCCATTTCAGGGTGGGTTGGCCGGAATGCTGGCCTACGAATTGAATGGCACATTGGAATCGATTCCCGGACCGGTGATCGACGACTTTCCAGTTCCACTGGTGGCACTTTTTTTGTATGACGTGGTCGTTGCCATCGATCACTGGTCGCAAACCGGATGGATTATTTCACAGGGCTGGCCTGAATCGGATCGTCGCCGCCGAAGCATCCGGGCAAGAGCAAGATTGGATTTGTTTCGAGCGATTGTTCAAATGGAAATTGAATTGCCGATTCATTGTCAGGTGAGTGAACCGATTCAACCCGTTTCACCAATGCATCGAATGCCGCATTCGATTGAGTTGTATAGCAGTCTGTCGCGCGAACAGTTTCTGAACATGATTTCCCGCGCGGTTCGCTTCATCCACAGCGGCGATATTTTTCAGGTGAATCTTTCCCAACGGTTGTTGACGCCGGCGACTGCGTCGCCGGTCGATTTGTACCTGCAGCTGCGACTTGCCAATCCAGCTCCTTTTTCCGGGTACTTTGACTTTGGAGACGGACAGTTGATTAGCGCGTCCCCCGAGAGGCTGGTGAATCTGCGGGGTCGGGCGATCGAAACCCGGCCGATCAAAGGGACTCGCCGGCGGACCCGTCACCCGGAAGTTGACATCGATGTCCGTCAGGAATTGCTGACCAGCGAAAAAGACCGCGCGGAAAACGTGATGATCGTCGACTTGATGCGCAACGACCTGTCCCGTATCGCCGAACCGGACTCTGTTCTCGTCCGCCAGCTGTGTGGCATTGAGGAATTCCAAAGCGTCCTGCATCTGGTTTCTGTGATTGAGGGCCAGCTGCAACTTGCACACGATTTCGCGGACGTGCTGCGAGCCGTATTTCCAGGCGGGTCGATTACTGGTGCTCCCAAAATCAGAGCGATGGAGATTATTTCCGAATTGGAGCCGACGGCCCGTGGCCCGTATTGTGGATCTTTGGGCTACATCAATCATGACGGTACTCTCGATTTTAACATTTTGATTCGAACGATCACTTCAAAATCGGGCTGGTGGCAGATTCCGGTTGGCGGCGGCATCGTCACGGATTCCGATCCGGAAACCGAATATGAAGAGACGTGGACGAAATCAATCGGTATGCTATCTGCCATTGCGGCAATGGCTGCCGTTGCCGGCGAACCGACTGCAAAATCGAACTTGGCCCCTTTATCATGATTTTGATTATCGACAACTACGACAGTTTCGTACACAATCTCGCCCGCTACATTCGTCAATTATGCAGTGATCAAATCCTGATTGTCAGAAACGACCGATTGGACGCCAACGATGTGTTGCAGGCGGATATTTCGGCGATCGTCATTTCGCCTGGTCCTTGTGGTCCGGCACAGGCCGGCAGCTGTATCGAACTTGTCAAGAGCCGTCTCGACTCTGTTCCCATTCTGGGCGTCTGTCTCGGTCATCAAATTATTGTCGAAGCCCTGGGTGGTTACATTCTGGTTTCCAATCGACCGATGCATGGGAAAAGCTGTTTGATATTACATGCGGAAGGTTCCCGGCTGTTTCACAACATTTCCAATCCGTTTCGCGCCGGCCGTTACCACTCTTTGGTAGCTGACAGCGAATCGATGCCCGACAAATTGAAAATAATTGCCACGTCCGACGACGGGTTTATCATGGCGGTGGAGCACGTTTCATTGCCAGTATTCGGAGTTCAGTTTCACCCGGAGTCCGTGTTGACCGAGCAGGGCTACCAGTTGCTGTTCAATTTTCTGTCGATTGCCAATTTGAACCCTGTGCCCAGCAACAGCCACAGGATTTTCGCGTGATCCTCGAAGGGGTAGTAACAACGGTTTCTGCATCTGGCCAACTGAATATTGCTCCCATGGGGCCCCATTTCAATCCAGAGGACGACCATTTCGAACTGCAACCATTTGAGACGTCGGTCACCTGTCGCAATCTCATGGAAAATCCGTGTGGGGTGTTGCATGTTACTGACGACGTGCTGCTGATTGTTCGCTCGGCATTGAACTGCCTGGAGCCGATTCCTGCCGCTCCACCGGCGACGAAAATAAAGGGAGTCGTTCTGACTGACAGCTGCCGCTGGCATGAATTCGAAGCGATTTCCAAACCAACGCATTCGCCGCGAAAAATCTTCCACTGTCGAATCGTTGCAACAGTAAAAAACCGTGATTTCTATGGATTCAATCGAGCGAAACATGCTGTCCTGGAAGCGACCATTGTCGCGACTCGAATTGACTTTCTGCCGATCGCGGAAATTCAGCACCAGTTGCGGCGATGGGAATCGATTGTGGCTAAAACCGGCGGTAATGATGAGCAAATCGCATTTCAATTGGTGCAAGAATTTATTCGCAGCAAGTTAGACGTTTAGTCAGCAGTTTTATGGCAGGTTGTGTTTGTTCAATGTCATCTCGATATTTTCTTGAACCATGGGAAACTGTCTGATCGTAATGTAACCGATCAAAGAACCGATTATCAAAATGAAAGAATTGTCGATTATCGGGCCGGCCCGGATTCACTTTGGGCTCTTTTCTACCGGCGGCAGTTGCCGTTTTGGCGGGATGGGACTGATGGTTCAGGAGCCTGCGACGGTTATTCGTTGCCGCACAAGTCAGCGGCTGAGAATCACCGGAATCCAAACGCAGCTGGCCGCCGCGTTCATCGATTCGCTGTACTCCAGATGCGAGTTGCTGGCACAGCGATTTACGTCGGTCCACGCCCTGCCGCTTGATATCGAAATCGTGGCTTCGGCCCCCCGACATGCTGGATTGGGAACGGGAACTCAAATTTCGTTGTCCTTGGCGGCTGTGGTTCTGCGAGCATTGGAAATTCCGATGCCGGCGCCGCCAATAGTCGCTGCGATCATGAATCGTGGCCAACGTTCAGCCGTAGGCAGCCATGGTTTTTTTCAGGGAGGCTGCCTGATCGAAAGTGGCCGAACGACAAGCGATCACGTCGCTGAACTTGATCAGCGCATTGAATTCCCGCTTCAGTGGCCAGTCGTGTTGATACGACCAAGGAAGAAACTGGGACTGCACGGAAGTTTTGAGGTGGACGCCTTCAAGAAAATGCAGCGGGCAGAGACTTCAAACCGTGAACAGCTGGTTGACCTCTGCAAACAGATGATGATTCCGGCGTTGCTGGCGAACGACTTCGAAGGTTTTTCGCAAACACTGTTTGATTTTAACCTCATCAGCGGCGAATACTTTTCCGAATTTCAAAACGGCCCATACAATGGACCGCAATGCGCTCAAATCGTAAACTCCGTGCGAGAATTTGGAATCTACGGTGTGGGACAAAGTTCATGGGGCCCTTGTATTTTCGCGATTACCGGCAACCATGATCAGGCTGGTCAGTTGATCAAGTATTTGCGCACGTCGTGCCGCGCGGTCGGTGACCCATCAGAAACAGAAATGCTTGTGACCTGTGCAGATAACACTGGCGCGCGAATCACAGAGTCTTCCAGAACAGAACGAGTGTTTTCCAATCAAAAGAATCGAACATGGTAAAACTAGGTGTCAACATTGATCATGTCGCGACCGTTAGGCAGGCGAGAAGGACCACCGAACCGGATCCTGTTTGGGCAGCGGCGATGGCGGAACTTGGCGGTGCGGATCAGATTACGATCCATTTGCGGGAAGATCGTCGGCATATTCAGGATCGGGATGTTGAAATTTTGATCAAAACGGTCAACGTGAAAATGAATCTGGAATGTGCCTGTGTCGCCCAAATGCTGGATATTGCCTGTCGACTCAAGCCGGAACAGGTCTGTATTGTCCCGGAGAACCGTGAAGAAATCACGACGGAAGGAGGTTTGGATGTAGCGGGTAACCGACAGCGGGTATCGAAGGCAGTCAAGCAACTGCAGAACGCAGGAATTCTGGTTAGCCTGTTCATTGATCCGGATCGGTCGCAAATCGAAGCCGCCTTCGAAATCAAAGCCGATGCCGTTGAATTGCATACGGGGACCTATGCGAATTGCCAATCGGAGTCGGCGACACAAGCCGAACTGATCAAAATCATCGAAGCAGCCAAGTTGGTACACAACTGCGGAATGAGACTGGATGCCGGTCACGGTTTGACCTATTCCAACGTCCTTCCTATCGCCCGAATCGATGGGATGGCGGAACTGAACATCGGGCACAGTATCGTGTCGCGATCCATTTTCGTCGGATTCCAAACGGCGGTTCGCGAAATGAAACAGTTGATTGAAAACGCCAACCCGTTGAAAACATAGTGCGATTCAAAACGGTCCGATGTCAGTTTTTCTTTTTGTTCAACAGATTTGCGCTGGAGTCGAAGTATCTTCTGCGGCGGGAATCAGAGGCGGCATTCGAGTCAGGTTGCGACTGATTTTCCAGATCGTTTCTTAAAGCGATCGTGAAGCGGCACTGTAATACGTGCAACCGGAAGTCAATGTATTCCACTTGTTCCCGAGTCAACTTGCCGGACAGATAATCGTAAATTTGTTCCTCGCTTGGTACGCCGATCCGATGTCGCCGCCAAATTTCACCGAGCGTGTGAACTCCTGCATCGCGCCGCCCGTTGATTTGCTGTAACCGTACAGTCAGCTTCTTATCCGTTTTTAACAACAGCTCAAGTTCAGCCGCCAGTTCAGGGTACAACGTTTCGTCCAGATAGGACTCCAGGTCCGCGTCAGTAAATTCGTTTCCCATTTCACTGTCGTTTCATCAAATAATTTTGCCAACATGCGATCCATAAGCTGGCCTTTGCCAGGCAATCGAAACGCTCCTATATCATAATCGAATTGAAGTCAAACCGTCGATGCGAGCGGGACCGACAGGGAATTTCTGCCCCTTTTGTGACCGAGCAACAGTATGCAACCGCTGTTGGCATCCGCCATAATTGCTGTGGACAGTTTCCAGCCCGCCCGACGCGAACAGAAAAATTTGTTAAGCTGGCCCGCGATTTACGGTGACATTGCATTAGCCCAATCGAAACTCGTATCAGGACACATTTGTGATCGAACAACCAAACCAGCAAGTTGATTTGAGCGCCATCCAACAAGCCGTTCGCATGATCCTGTCAGCCGTGGGCGAGGACCCCGATCGACCTGGACTGCGGGAAACGCCCCGTCGGGTCGCCCGTATGTACGACGAAAGGTTTGCCGGTCTGCACACCGCCCCCAGCCGGCACCTGGCCGTCGTATTCCCGGAAAGTTACGACGAAATGGTTTTGATCCGCGACATTCGCTTTACCAGTATGTGTGAACATCACCTGTTACCTTTTAGCGGAGTGGCCCATGTCGCTTACATTCCCAATGGGAAAGTAACCGGGCTCAGTAAAATCGCCCGCGTCGTTGACGAAGTCGCCCGACGACCGCAGGTTCAGGAACGGATGACGCAGACGATCGCCGACATGATCGACAACCATCTGAACACTGCCGGAGTGGCAACGGTCATCCGGGCGGAGCATTCGTGTATGTCTATTCGTGGCATCAAGAAGCCTGGTAGCACCACCGTAACCAGTGCTTTGCGTGGACTGTTCAAGACGAGCCAGTCGACTCGCGCCGAATTCATGTCGCTGATCCAAAATTGCTGATGCCCGTTCTGTTGGACACTGCGGCTGCCACGAACGATTTCCTTCTGATTACTTTCTCAGCCGCTAGCACGTGGTGCAGCTGCGGGTGAATCAGGATAAGCCAGGTAATTCCAGTGGGTCAGGCTGTTTGCCAGTATTTCCAATTCAGCCTTTCTAGCCAGCAACGAAGTTCAATCGCAATAAATTCCCCAATCTGTCTTATGGTCCGGGCGTTTTCCGCGTAGCATACCCGCGCGTTATTTAACAGTTTAATGGAGTGAAAACGATGTTGATGGCGTTACTGTATTGCGAAGAAGATCGAATTGCAGCGGCCGCACCGGCGTATGATCAAATGCCCTATGGTGACGAGTATTGGACAGAGATTTTTGCCGGCCATATTCCCGCTGGTTCGATTTTTGAGACAGCGTATATCACAGTCAATAATGCGGATATGAGGCGCCGTATGTTGCTGCTTGGTTTTGAGGTTGGAATCGATGGTCGGCGACTTGCGGAAGAGTTGGAGGCCAATCTGACTCCAGTTTATCTACATGCTCGGGCTGCGTAATCGTTTGGCGAAAAGTAAGGACTGAAACCGCCAGCGCGCTTTTTGACCCCTGCAAATTGACTTAATCAAATCGACGTTCGTCGGCGGGGGACTGTCGTTGACCTTTGGGGTATTCTTAATGCCGCTGCGGTCATACTTGTAAGCGTAATCGATCAGTTTTCTGGCACCCCGTTTCCAGACCAGATTGACGATTCGGTCAAACCGGTCCAGCGCCGGATACAGATCGTTGCCAATTCCTGTCAACAATGAAAATTCGCCATCGGTAGCTGGCTCGGCACATTCTTGAATGACCACGCGATTCATTCTCTAAACTATTAAATAAGTCTTGCGCATGTTTTCGTCTTTCCTACCAATTTTGGTTACCCATCAATGAGTCGTGACCCCTTTCTGACCCCTTGTGGAAAATGGCGGCACGGGCAGTACCACAATTCAAGGCGTGGTAGATATCTCCGACTTCATCTGCACTTTTTGGCCGTTCCAACTCATGATTCTAGCACATCGGACCGCCCTAAAAAGAGTCCTGACACCTTTTGCCCCAAGCCATCTTTTGCCCCAAGCATCTTTTGCCCCAAGGCGAAAGCGGTATTCTAGGGGGATGGCTGGCCTTCCCAAAATCGCGATCACTATGGGTGACCCTAGCGGTGTCGGGCCGGAAATCTGCCTTAAGCTGCTCCAACTCCCGGAATTGACCGATGTTTGCGTTCCGATCATTCTTGGCAATGCGGCGATTCTGAACCGCACCGCAATCGAAATGAATTCACCGGAAATCAATCGCCGTCTGGCTGGATTGAACCGGATTCAAATGCCGCTTGATTCCGTTGGACAGGCCCGCGAGTCGGATAAAAGTTCCGGCAAAACGCAAAGGTTGAATCAGTCACCGGTGAAATCCAATGCCAGGCAGTTCTTTGGTAAAACCAAATCAAACCAGCCTGAATCGATTGAGCGGTGGGTTCCCAATTTAAAAGCCCAGCCAACTTTGGTTGATTTTGTTGATGATCGAATTTCGGAGGTGCAAACGGGTCGCGTTTCCGGACTTGCCGGCAATGCAGCGTACCAGTACATCGAAACGGCTATTGAGTGGAGTTTGAATGGCAGCGTCGACGCGGTAACGACGGGTCCGATTAATAAACTGGCATTGCACGCGGCCGGTCATGACTTTCCTGGCCATACGGAAATCTTTGCGATTAAAACGCGCACATCCAGTTACTGCATGATGCAGTATTCGGCAGAATTGACATGTGCGTTTGTCACAACCCATGTCGGATATAGTGAAGTGACGCGACTGTTAACGATCGAACGCATTTTGGAGGTCATCCTGTTAAGTACAGCAGCCATTCGGAAATTGGAAGATCGGGATCCAGTGATCGTCGTTTGCGGCTTGAATCCGCATGCTGGTGAAAGCGGTCTGTTCGGAAACAGGGAAGAAGAACAGTTTATTGCGCCAGCAATCGCTCTGGCGCGTCAGCAGGGCGTGAATGTTTCAGGCCCATTTCCGCCCGACACCTGTTTCGTTCCAGCTCGGCGAAAATCGACAGATTGTTTTATTTGCATGTACCACGACCAGGGGCACATTCCGCTGAAGGCGCTCGTTTTCGATCAGGCTGTCAACATGACTTTGGGCTTGCCGATCATTCGTACATCTGTCGACCACGGCACTGCGTTCGACATCGCCGGAAAAAACTTGGCTGATCCTTCCAGTCTGATTCAAGCCGTGATGCTGGCTGCCAAGCTGGCTTCGGCCAATTTAGGCGATCGGCAATTGAAAAAATACCTGTAGGACGAATTGCTAATTCGTCCGATGCAAGGCTGGGGCGAATTAGCATCGTGCGAGAAATAAGTGCATCAGGAACGCCATCGTTTGCCCGGCCTTGTTACGCGGTCGCTTGGAACACATTCAGCTTCCTGACTTGATCCAGAAACCGGTACTCGTCGTTGAGCATCTCCCGCAGTCGAGCATGGGTTCCGGCAGGCAGTTCAAACGCCTGAAAACTCTTTCGATCATGACGAGGATTCAATGCAAAGCCTGTTTTTTGACCCAATTGATGCAGTCCAAAATCGAATGTTTCGACGAACATCCAGTGGTTCAGGAAACGAACCCGGTTGACCGCCTGATCAACCGAATATCGGCTGCTGAACATGTACAGCTGGTTTTGCAAGTGCTCGCCAGGCAAGCGATCCAGAAAATCATCAATCGTTTCACCCAGCCATTGTCCTTCGGTTTGGAAGCTGGAATGGGGAACGTCCTGCTGACTGAAATCGAGCAGCATGCGGTAATGCGAAATGACCCGGGCAATCGGATCACGGAAACAGGTCAACCGAAAGGTGTTGGTCGGCAAGGTGAATTGATCGAACGGAATATGCGAAAACGCAAAGGCGTAGTTTCCCTGTTCAATCAGCGTGCGATCCCAACCGACGAAAATAAATTGGTCCCGAACCATTAGCCGATCGGATTGTTGGCCAAGATCGGAATAGACCCTTTCGCCGTCGCTGCCATCAGCACTCAAGAACATCCTGATCAGGGACGTGCCGGCCGTTTTGCGGATGTGATAAAAATAAATTCGTCGGAAGCCACCGAAATCATATTGGCCGGTCAATCGGCGTACTCTTCCAGCGAGCCGCCGCCGACGGATGCTGGCCATGGTTTTACGAATATCCAGATTAACACGCATGAAATTGACTCGTAACCAGCACGGCAGAAATCACGATTTTGGGGAACTGATTGTGGGCATTCTTACGGATCGTTGCCTTGATCCAAATAGCAAAAATGTCCATCCAATTCACATCTTCCACACGCACTGAACCATGCTCGTTAACAACAATTGACGGCAACCAGAAAGGACATTCAGTTTGGCACGCCGCTTGCATGTTGATTCCGACGAACGGCGATTCGGCTGACAATTTACCGGCTTGGGTCGCTCGCAAATGATGCTTGGCAAATCGCAGCAGTAGAAGAAGCAATTTTCCGTTCCAAGTTAATTTTTTGGGAGAAAAATCATGTTAAATGCCAGATGGCAACCGTTTGCCGAAATGACAGACGGTGTGTTGACGCCGTCAGAGAAAGTCAAACCACGTCGTATTACGGTCAACAGGTGATGGTAGCGAAAGGAGAGGCATAACATCCAAATTCCCAGTTTCCGGTTGGAAATCAGTCAAATTGTGATGACGGGCAAAAGTTATTCGGCAAAACATCGTTGCTTCCGGATGATTCACAGATGATCTTTGATAATTCCAATTTGAATTGGGAATATCGGATTCAATTCCAGATACAGTTGGAAATTAATTCCACGGAATCCAGTTTTGCTGATTACAGTTCGAAGTTGTCGGTAATCAGTCGCACTATGAATTGGTAAAGTGGAATCCGGTCGCCAATGATTGCCGCGCTTACACGGGATTTGAAATAGCTGCCGCAGTTGTCGTTGTTCAGTCTGACAGTGACATCGACCAAGTGCCTGCTTTGAATTGCATTGGACTGTATCCGATTGAATTCAGGCGACGATGCACTGTCGATCGCGATTTGTTCCACTGTACCCGACACCATGTTGGAAGAGGATTGGCAGATCATCACTTTAACTGCCTGACCGACTGTAATTCGATCGATTTTCTCTTCGGCAACCTGTAATCGGATCGTCGGCATGTTGGAGGGCATGATAATGGCGACAGGTTCGCCGCGCTGCACAGAACTCCCTTCGTTTTCCGCTTGCAATGTCGATCCGTTTCGCGACAGATCGAGCGAATCGGAATCTGACGGATGCGAATAGGGTAATGGCAACACGGTACCAGTGCCCGATGCCCGAATCGTGAGTTGGTCCAACGTTTTCAGTAACTGGGATTCGATTTTTTTGGCGCTGGCCAATGCATCTTTCTGCAGCTCAATTTCAGTCGAATTGTCGGCCCCCAGCCGTTGCAGCAGGATTTGATTATTCAATGCCAGCTCAAGCTCCGCCGCCAAATTCTGCTGCTCCAGCAGACTGATCTTCAATTGATCATTTTGCACTTCGGCGATCACCTGTCCCTGCCGCACAGCCTGCCCCATGCCGGCAAGCCAAACCAGTCGCCCATCCTGCGGTGCATAAATGATTTCGTTTTGCGACAGCACCGTTTCCCCGTCGGCGATCACGCGCGTTGTGATCGGCAGACTGAAAAGTATAAATGCCAGGACGAGAGCCAGCAACGCCACAATCAGCAATCGTATTGGGTTCAACGACGTCCAGAAAACGGCACTGCAGATTTTTTGCAATCCTTTGAACCAGGAAAAGGCAAACGACGATGTAAACAGCAGCAGGCTGACGATCATCCCCAGCCGTTGCAGTTCGAGGCGCTCAAACAGCGCATAAATGGCGAATATGATCATGCCTAAAATGAATATCCGATACGCGCGGGACGCCAATCCGTAAATCTCCAGAAAACCCGGAAGGGGCAGTTTACTTGCGCCTCGCTCAAAAAAATTTCGAACCCGATCCGCAATCGATCGTTGTGAAACGCTGGACAGATTCGCAATGCCAAGCCAATCCGACAGCACGTAATAGCCGTCGTAACGCAAAAGCGGGTTGCCGTTGATAAGCAGCGTATTGATCGAGCAAATCGTCAACATCGCGAACAGAAAAGTCTGCAACGGCCCAGGCTGACTCAACAGCCAGAGTGGAACACAAATCGCAGCGACCAGCATCTCTACGTAAATTCCAGCTGCTGAAACCAGCATTCGTTTCCAGCGATTGGGTTCCATCCAGATATCGGACACATTGCAATACAAACAGGGGGTAAACACCAGCAGCATGAACCCCAATTCATGACAGTCGCGTCCGATGCCGCGACAGGCGAGCGCGTGGCCAAATTCGTGCAGAATTTTCACGACAGCCAACGCCAACATGATCGCGACAATGGACCGTGGGTCTTGCAGATGTTGCCAAAAATAATCCGATTCAATAATTCGAGATACATTCAACAGCATTATCGCAATCGCCACGACGAATGCCACCAGCGCAAGAATCAGAAAAATCGGATGAAAAAGATGACGCGTTAACGGATTCATGAAATCCAATAGCGATTGAGGATTGATGCCCTGGAATCGAATCGCCAGTATTCCGGACAGCCGTTGGATTCGACGGTGGCGTTGTTCCCGTTGCCGAATGTTCCACAGCGATTTTCCTTCGCCGGTCCGATCCGCCATCACCAGATTGTCGTTGCGCAGTCGCTGAACAAATCGCTGGACCTCGTTCAATTCAATAAATCCTGGAGCCAGTAGCCGATCAGCGGCCGATTTCAGTTCGTTCATCGTGCAGGGGCGTGATAACAGCGATATCAGCGTTTTCTCAAATGATCCAAACAGGAAATATTCAACTTTCAATGGATCTTTGATCACCAGCTGATTCCCGCTGTCGATTGCATATTCGGCAAATTCTAAATCGCGTCGCAGTTGGAATCGCATGCTCTGATCGGGCGGTTGAGGTGGCTGTTTCATGGCAACGGGTGAAGTTTTACAGCCGGGTTATTGCTTGACGGTAGACGGCTCGTCGGAATTTGAATCAGATTCAGTGATTGCAATCTTCACCTGCCCCTTCATCCCGGGCCGGAGTTTCAATTGCGGGTTTTGAAACTCGATCCAAACCATAACCATTGAGTTGAGCGGATCGATATTCGGGCTGACAAACACGACTTGACCCGGCTGGTTCCCCGCTTCCGAATCGCCCATCTGGGAGGAGTCGATCGTTGCAGGCGCGCCAACGAGACTTGAGGTCGCAACCGTCGCCGGCAGATACTCTTCAACCCGCAATCGATCAAGCCGAACGATCTTGAATACCGGGTCTGCGACGTTCACCCATTCACCCCGACGTTTGTTGATTTCCACGATTTGACCGGAAACTCCGGATTTGATTTCATGTCGCGTCAATTCGACCCTATGCTGTTTTACCGTCACCTGTTTCAACCGTTTCTGCATCAGCATGATCGTTTTTTCGAACTGGATTTTTTCCAGTTCGGCTTCACTCTTCTGGACAAGCAGTTCAAGTCGATCCATTTCGCGATCGGAAACAACTCCAGCATACGCCCGGTTCGATTCCTCGGCCCGCCGAAAATCGACCTCAGCGACCTGCCGCGATTTTTCGGCAAATTCAATGTCGACTCTGGACTCGGTTTGCGCATGGATGATTTCCAGGTCGATTTCAGCCTCCTCCAGCCGGAATCGGGCATCATCATCTACGATGCTCGCTAATACCTGATCCGCAGCGATAATCGAGCCCTGAGTGACATTGACGGCTCGCAGCGGGCCGCTGGCGGTGGCTGGAACTTCGACGGTCTCGACGATTTGCAATACAGCCGAATCAATCTCAAATATTTGTTCATCCTGTTCGGGCTGCTGGGGAAAAGCACAGGTTACAACGGCAGCCAGCCAGCCAAACAACCGACAACGGTAACTGCTATTCATTTCATTAAATCCAGAAGAAATTGGTTCGGAGAAAATCGCGGATATCCCGAGTCCAGATGAAGAACAGCGATTTCTTTCCGCAATGAATCCGACCCACGACGGCCTGTCCCATTCGATACTCATGGTTCATCGATTTGTCGACTGGAGCGAACGCCCTGATAAACGAATTGCCTGCCTCGTCAAATGAATTATTTTTGTCCACTCGTTCGATATTCGATTCCATCGTCGTCTCCAGATCCGATTTCAGTCGATAACTGACGCTCCACTGTTGCACTTCCCCGGATTTGATGGCGTCCAGCAAATACCCGAACTCACGATCGGGAACACGAAACTCGA
>JBGSXT010000612.1:0-1559 GCA_041751295.1 Mariniblastus sp. | reverse complement strand
CGACGCCGGTCAATGGGTTTGTTGGTAGCCAAATCATGAATGTTGCTGAAATCATCTCCAACAAGCGGGATGGCCAGATTCTGGATCCCGAACGTATCGAATGGCTGATTGCCGCTTACGCCAAAGATGAAGTTCCCGACTATCAAATGTCGGCGTTTGCGATGGCAGTTTATTTTCAGGGCATGAATATTGATGAGACGGTCGCGCTGACTCGCGCGATGGTGAATTCTGGCGAAACGATGCGGTGGTCCAATAATCGGCTTCGAGTTGACAAGCATTCGACGGGCGGGATTGGCGACAAAGTTTCAATTCCGTTGGTACCGTTGTTGGCGGCTGCCGGCGTCGACGTTCCAATGATTTCGGGGCGCGGACTTGGATCGACTGGAGGAACGCTCGATAAACTCGAGTCGATCCACGGTTTTCGCTGCAACCTGTCCAACGACGAATTTCGCTACGTTGTGAATGCCTGTGGTTGTGCGATCGTGAGCGCGTCGAAAAAACTGGCTGTCGCAGACCAGAAACTGTACGCGTTGCGAGATGTGACTGGAACGGTCCCGTCCATTCCATTGATCACCGCCAGCGTGTTGTCGAAGAAGTTGGCGGCAGGATTGGACGCACTGGTCTTGGATGTGAAATGGGGGAGCGGGGCGTTCATGAAATCGTTGGAAGACGCGCGCCTGTTGGCCCGGTCGCTGGTACAGGTTGCCAATCATTTTGGAGTGCGAACGACGGCCTTGATCACCGACATGAATCAGCCGCTGGGTCGCATGGTTGGCAATGCAAACGAAGTCGGCGAATCGATCGATATCCTGAAAGGGGAAGGGCCTGCCGATTTGCTGGAATTGACGTTGGAGCTAGGAGCCGCAGTTCTTGTTTCCGCAGGTGTCGATGTCGATGATGAAACGGCCAGCAAAAGATTGAAACAGCTAATCAACAGTGGTGATGCGAACCGGAAATTTGAGGAAATGATCGTGGCGCAGCAGGGTGACCTGTCGTTCAAACGCACGTTGGCGGCAAAGCACGCGGTCGTTGCAACTGAATCGGGTTTTCTACATCGAATCAATTCGCACCGCATTGGTCTGGCGGTCGTCGAAATGGGCGGTGGCCGAAAGTTGCTTGGCGATTCCATCGATCATGCGGTCGGAGTCGAAGTCTGCGCCAGGATCGGGGACCCCGTGCAGGCTGGTCAGACCATCGCCCATGTTTTTTGTGAATCTGATAAAGTCGGTTATGCGATGAGCCTTGTCGCTTCGTCGTTTGGAGTGACGCCAACAGAAATTCAGCCGGCGGACTTGATTGTGGAAAGTATCAACATTGACTGAACAGGAACTAATCAGGGCTGCTGTTGCCGTTCGGAAAAACGCCTATGCCGTCTACTCGAATTTTTCGGTTGGTTGCGCGTTGTTGACGGCGGGCGGGAACGTATACACCGGCTGTAATGTCGAAAACAGCTCTTATGGACTTTCCATTTGTGCGGAGCGAAATGCGATTGGACAAATGATCGCGGCAGGTGAGCGCAACATCAAACGGATCGTCGTGGTCGCCAGCCCATTGGCTTC
>JBGSXT010000611.1:0-4161 GCA_041751295.1 Mariniblastus sp. | reverse complement strand
GGGGGTCAGTTTTTTCCGGGGTTCGACATTCTTGGACTGTTGCGATACCAATTCCACATCCGCAGTGTCAACGAGTTGTCTGACTCGTGGGGCCGGCGTCGGGGCTGGAGCAGGGACCGGCTGCCGCTGTCCCTGCTGATGCTGTTTTCGTCGTTCTGCTGCCCGACGAAGAAACTCTTCAATATCTCTTGCCATATCCGGTTACCGTGTAGCGGCCAGTTAACAGCGTAATGTGATTGTCACTTCAACCCTCTATCGAGCCAGCTGCTTATTATTGTTGGTAGAGGTTCCGGCCAACGAAATGGAGGTTCGCATGTCCGTATCGGCCTGTACATTCTTGAGTTTATAGTAATCGAGGATGCCGAGTTTCCCACTGCGAAAACTGTCGGCCATGGCCCGTGGCACTTCGGCTTCCGCTTCGACCAATTTGGCGCGACTCTGCTCGATTTCTGCTTGATTTTCCTGAACTTTGGCAACCGCCATGGCTCGTTTGCCTTCGGCCGCAGCGTTTGCTACGCGCATATCGGCTTCGGCCTGATCGGCACGCAGGCTGGCACCGATATTATCGCCGACGTCGATATCGGCAATGTCAATCGACACGATTTCGAATGCAGTTTGCGAATCAAGCCGCTTGGCCAGCACCGCTTTGGAAATGACTTCCGGATTCTCCAGGACTGCTTTGTGATTAACCGCCGAACCAATCGCGCTCACGATCCCTTCGCCGACGCGAGCAATGATAGTCTCTTCGGTGGCTCCCCCAATCAGTTGTTGCAGATTGGATCGAACCGTTACACGGGCACGAACTTTCAATTGAATTCCGTCTTTGGCCACAGCGTCCAACGATCGGCGCGACTGGCCGGCGGCCGGGCAATCAATGACTTTCGGAATCACACTGGTTCGAACGGCCTCCAACACATCGCGACCGGCGAGGTCAATGGCAGCCGCTTCGCGAAAACTGAGCTCAATACTCGCTTTATGGGCCGCGACGAGGGCCTGAATGACGTTCGGAACCCGCCCCCCGGCAAGGTAATGCGCTTCCAGAGCTTTTGTCGTAATGTCTGGATCATTTAATCCTGCTTGGACGGCCATGATTTTGGCTGGCACGATGATACTCGGGCGGACTTTTCGAAACGTCATGCCGATCAGGTCCCAAATCCGGACTTTGGCACCGGTCAGGAAGGCCTGAATCCACCAGTTGAAATAGGAAAACAGAACTCCCACCAGGACAACGCCAACAACCAGAATGACAAACCCGATGGCGATCACGATCAACTGCCACGGTCCCAGTTGATTTTGATTTTGGGCCAGAAAACTCAGACTGTTTTTTAACATGGGATTCGACATGGACGGGTCAATAGGAATGAGGCGCAATCATTTGATTGTAACCATTTTTTGGATATCAGGCGAGCTGCACCAGAAAATATACCTGTTGAACGAATTGCCAATCCGTTCCTGCGGCGGGTGGAATGAATGAGCAATTCGGCGCAGCGGCGGGTGGAACGAATGAGCAATTCGTTCTGCAGCGAACAGACTGGACGCTCGATTATCCGGGTGCTGAGGTTGCCAGCGCTTTCAGAGCGTCCAGCAAGCTGTGCAAATCCAACAGGGAAATACGTTCCCAGCCTGCTGTTTTGTGATTGATGATCGCGATCTTGAAGGAATTCGCTGCTGCTTGCAAATCGTCCGGCAAATCGGTAAATGACTCGAAGGGACGCGATTTGGGTCCGCCGGTTGTTGCGGCTGCAGCATTGTTTCCGTCAGCCAAAGTTCTTGACGGTGACGGCGAGTCTCCATCCGCATCGCCAAAATCGGGGCCTTCGGGAATGGGTCCGGCGATATATTCTCGATCCCCTTTTGAGACTGGCGACGGGTCCTTCAAAGAATGCGTTTCCTCGTCCAATTCACTGATCACGATCTGCTCGATTCGTGGCTGATCCTCAGGCCGTTTGCCCAGCGTCTCCCACCGTACGTTGCGCATTCGGGAGACTGACCAGGAATTCTGCAGCGCCCCTTCGAGCCACATTTCGGCATCGTCCCAATCGAGCGCCGCATAAAAATGGCTCCAATAAAGCCCTTCGTATTCTCGGTACACATGTCCGAAGCGGCTGAAAGTTCGGCGCAACCGGCCAACATGTTGAGGCGAAGCGCCACCTGCCAGTCGACTCCAGTGTTCATTGGAATGCCCGGCTTTCGTCAAACCGTCTTTGGCCACAGCGGACTGCCAGTCAACAATAATCGCTCCTTTTTCCCAATTCGTGTTACTGATCAGTCGATTCCATTTTCCCAGAAAGGGTTGCGATCGAGATTCCAGTTCCAGTTGCTCGCTATCAGTCAATAAATCCAGTTCGGTTGATTCAGCGATTTGGCTATTGATTTCAGATTCCAACATTTTCCCGCCTGATGTTTTGTTGCCTATGACCTGTAATTCGAATCAACAAAGTAACCACGGAATCCAAATCGAACAGCCTGTTTCTTAAAAAACGGACGTATTGCGAAGCGATTACGTTTCGGGAGATTTTTCCGACAGTCCGGAACTGTGGAAAACCTGTCGAACGACGGGGGCGGAGAACTACTTCTTCAATCTGGAAGCGTCGGCTGGAACAGGTTTTGCAATTGTCGAATCAGACTGCGGATCATCATCGACTGCCGGGTTCTGGGCATGCACAAACAGCAGATATTGTCGAACCTGCGAATTTCCGTCCTGAACTCTGCTGGATTGAGTCGCAAAGTACCGATAAAGTGCGTCAACGTCCTTCTGATCGCTCTCTTTCTGGACGGATTCAGGACCATTGTCGCGCGTCGTATTGTTCAGTTGCCGGCTCAAACTCGGAATGGACTGCTTGGGCGGTTCATCCGGCAGTTCACCCGGCAATTCAATTTGCCGCTCTACCGCCTGAGCAATTCCCATCGACGACCGTTCCAAACCCGCATTCCCATCGAACTGCTGTTCGCCGCCTGGCACAAGCTCGTTTTGATTGCGTTCGGCCAACTGAGATTGATCCTTGTCAGTTTCTACGCCTTCACTCGCAGCTTCGGGTCGTCCCCGCTGCGAACGCAGGTCAGCATTTGAGGCAGACTCTTGATCAGCACTGCTGCGGTCATCGCCGAATTGCGATGTTGGTTCCGGCGGCTGAACAGGCAGGCTCAGCGGTTTCAATTCTGGCATTTGATATCCCGATACGGCGGCGGCGCCTCGCAGTTCCCCAATCAGGCCAACCATTTGTTGAGGGGTGGCTGTAATCAGGAACAACTGGGATTCTGGCGCACGGTCCAAGGCTTCAGCCCGATCATTGAAGCCAGCCTGCCTCCTTTCCGAAAACTCCAGGGATTGCGATTTACTTTCGTCTCCTCTGCCACCTATCCCGCCGTTGCCAGTCTCGCCACCAAGGCTACCCCCGCCCCCTTTGGAAGGAAGACCACCAAGGCCACTCGATTTTTCGTTTGTGGCAACGGAGCGGTCAAGCTGCTCACGCTGTTTGCCATCCGCTTGCGGCGGGACATTGATCACGATTTGATTTCGGATAAGTGCGGTCGTAAAGTCGACCAGCTTTTCCGGACCACCTGTATACTTGATTTCGATAAAGCCGTTCAGTGAATCGGCTGGGTTATTGACGATTGATTGACTTGTGGCAATCTGTCCCAGGGACGGAGGGACGGATTGACCTGCCGCATCGCGCGCCGCGTTAGAGATTGAATCCGTTGGCAATTCATCGGCACTTTTCGATTGGACCAGCGCAACTCCCCCCTTTCCGAAACTCTCCGATCCCGATTTTGGTTCGTCGGTGAGTTGGAAACCGTATTCAGGTTCCGGGCTATTGGCCTCAACCATTTGCGAAGGTGCCGGTTCTTGCTGCAACGCACCCAGCACATCACCGGCGATTGATTCCTTTTTCATTCCTTCGATATCCACTGCAGGAATCTGGTTCGATTCGCTCCCATCTTTTGACGGCAAATCGGGCTCAAAAACCTGACTGCCTAAATCAAGATCCGATTTCCCGGGAACCGGTGCGATGTTTTCGCGTTCACGGACAAGCGATTTGTCAGCGCGAAAACTGCCCACAACGCTGTTGTCCCCGGTCGCTTGGCCAGTCCCGCTGTTGCGGTCCGCCCTTTTGCTCAGCACCGGCCCTTCATCGCCGCGCTCCGGATTCTGCAGGAAAA
>JBGSXT010000610.1:0-2509 GCA_041751295.1 Mariniblastus sp. | reverse complement strand
TTGGCTCGTCAAAATGAAGCGTTTATCGAATCGGGGGGCGCGTGCTAATGGGATGTATGGGAATAATGAATCATGTTCTAAGAATCTGACTTCGATTTTTCCCAACCGTGTTTCACTTGGTCAAATCAGCGATGTAGAAGCTGCCGTAGGTGTGAACCCGATCCTGTTTGTGCAATTGTTCTGCCAAGTCCGTATTGTATTTCAATAACGAGCGAATGGGTGTCAGGCCGCCGTTGTGCTGGACTTGAACCTGGTCAATAAAATCGGTTTTCAAACCGCCGCTGCGCCAGATGATCCGGGCGTTCGGAGCGGCGCGATTCAATATCGCCTGCCATTCCGATTCCAGCAGGGGGAAGAAATGATCGCTGAGCCAGTCCATGTGATCCAGCAAGATAAATCGCGAAATCGACTGGCTGTGACTGTCCAGAAATCCCTGCACGGAATTGGTGTGGGTGGATACTCGGTCGACCAGCCCGTCTTTCAGCCGCTGGAAGCCGGACTCTGTCAGATACTCGGGGCAGCATTGGCGTGTGTATCGGCCGTTCATGTACAGCTGCCAGAAGTAATTGTCCTTCATCGGAATCTCGACAAAAACGCTGCGCAGGCAATCCTGCAGGAACTGCAGAAGTCCCCCCGGGTATTGGGTGTCAATCTGCTTGCGTTGGGCTTTGGGCACGCCCAGCAGGCTCATGGTGGTGTCCCGATTGAGCGCGAATTTTACGATCCCCGACCAGAATTTCTGTTTGAGGTGCGTTTCATAGATTTCCCGCTGTTCGTCCAACGAGTTTGCCGACATCAAGGCGTCCAGATGAGGTCGCACCTTGATCACGCGGTCGGTATAGACCTTCAATGCATGGGCCACCTAACCGGTGGTCCCGCTAAAATAAAACGACTTGCGGCGGTTATCGAACCATTTGATCTTCCGGTCCCAAAACGCCTGCGACCAACCGGGCAGGCCACGCCTCAGTTTTTGTTCATAAACCTTGCGGATACCGGGAAATCGACCTTCGCCAAACAGGGAAAAAAAATCATCAAATTCAAGCTGCTGGATCGCCTGCTTCTTCAAATCGAGCAGCGCATTCTGGCGCGGATTCATATCGACCGCATACACGTGGTTGGGACCCGTGATGGCATAGTCGAGTGCATTGCAACCAGCGGACGTGATCACCAGCACGTTGTCGTCGGGACCGAATTCCAGCGCGATGCGATCCAGTCGCGGGTCTTCCCAGCAAGTGTTGTAGACGAGATTGTTTCGATGGACGGAATTGAAAATCCGCCGGCCAATCCAATCAAAGATCGCCATGTTTTTGCGGCATTCTACTTCACCTCTCCATCCTTCATTCGATAAACAGCCCAGACCCGCCCGTCAGGTCCGGTGTACTCTTTCAGGAAAAATTCCCCTTCGATGGTAATCGGACGAACCGTGTAATCGCTCTTGTTCCCGGCCTTCAATGTCACCAGCACGCAATCGTACAGCGCCGCACCCGGCCCGAAACAACATTCCTTATCATCACGGACAAAGATGAATTTGGTCAGGTCTTTTTGCCGAATACTCGGTCGAATGTACCCTTTCAGTTTCAATCTCTGCCCGGTCAGTTCGTTGATCGAATCAGCCAACATTTTTCGCTGGAATTTCTGACCCTTGTCCATTTCAAATTTAAGATCATCAAACGTAATCACGCCGTTGTGGGGAGCGCGGTTGAGGCCACTGAACGAGGGAGTATCGGGACGATCTTCTTTTTCGATGGATTTTGCCAGCGATTCCATCCGCCGATCGAATTCCGCCTGCGTTTCATCCTGCGGATCATCGGGAGTTTCGGCGATTTCGCCGTCAGCGATCTGCCCGAAAGCGGGTTGGGCAATCGAGCCTGACATCAGGAGTATCAAACACAGATAAATCCCCGGCGACGTAACTCTGCTACTGGATGTGGTCCGCTTCGATTTCATAAAGCACATAAGGCAAATCTTTTTCGCGCACCGATTTCGGCCGCTGGTGCAATTTGAACTGGCCGCCGATTTTGCGGACCCGGTAACCATAGTTCACATAATCATCGTCGTTCTTGATCGAGACGGCGACGACATCGGTGATTTCCGGGTTGCCGCCGAAACAGCAGGAGCCGAAATCACCGACCAGAATGAATTTCTTCAGCCGATTTTTTTTCAGCCCAGGTCGCACGAAGCCCTTCAAAAAGACTTTTTCGCCATCCATTTTCTCCGCTTTCTCCGAAAATGGAGTTTGCGTCCGTCGGTCCGGCTTCAAATCATAAAACGAAATCCGCTGGTAACCTTCCGGCACTTCGGTGGCATAAACATAGGCATGCATGGAAACGGCGGAAACCAGACAGATGGCACTGGCTGCCATCGCGATTTTGGTGATCGTTGTTCCCGTAAATTCATCTGGAAACCGTTTGAATACGATCAGGGCCGCGATTCCGAAACAGAGGGCCAGCAGCGGCAAAATCACAAACACTGGAAATACGAAAGCGAGCAACGACATGATCGCAAAGAC
>JBGSXT010000609.1:0-24969 GCA_041751295.1 Mariniblastus sp. | reverse complement strand
AGCCGCGCTGTTGGCCGTGGCAGCGACGATCCCGTTTTCGCCAGGAACGGCCGTCGGCCAATGCGACGGGCCGCTCTTCCCCGGACAAACTTTCGCCACAGGAAATGGTCCGTATTCTGTAACCACGGGCGACTTCAATGGGGACGGCGTGACCGACTTGATTACGGCCAATCGCGATTCCGGTAACGTTTCAGTGCTGTTGGGCGGCGGCGACGGCACGTTCGTGGCCCCGCAAATCTTCGCCGCAGGAAATAATCCGAATTCTGTGACCACGGGCGACTTCAATGGGGACGGGGTGACCGACCTGGCCACGGCCAACGGCGGTTCCAATAACGTGTCGGTGTTGTTGGGTGACGGCGAAGGCACGTTCACGGGCCCGCAAAACTTCGCTGCTGGTAATGTTCCCCGGTCTGTGACCACGGGCGACTTCAATGGCGACGGCGTAACTGACCTGGCCACGGCTAACCGCTATTCCGATAACGTGTCGGTGCTGATGGGCAGCGGCGACGGCACATTCGCGGCCCCGCAAAACTTTGCCGCAGGCGATAGTCCGGAATGTGTGACCACGGGCGACTTCAATGGCGACGGCATGACCGACCTGACCACGGCCAACCGCCTTTCCGATGACGTGTCTGTGCTGTTGGGCCACGGCGATGGCACGTTCGCGAAACAGCAAGGCTTCGCCGTCGGTGATCTGCCGCAGTCTGTGACCACTGGGGACTTCAATGGCGACGGCGTGACCGACTTGGCCACGGCCAACTTCGATTCCGATAACGTGTCAGTGTTGCTGGGCAGCGGCGACGGCACGTTCGCGGCCCCACAAAACTTCGCCGCGGGTGATGGTCCGACATCTGTGACCACGGGCGACTTCAATGGCGACGGCGTGTCCGACTTGGCCACGGTCAACTTCTTTTTCTATTCCGGTAACGTGTCCGTACTGTTGGGCAGCGGCGATGGCACGTTCGCGGCTCCCCAAAACTACTTCGCTGGTGATAGACCGCGGTCTGTGACCACGGGTGACTTCAATGGGGACGGCCTGACCGACCTGGCCACGGCCAACTTGTTTTCTGACAATTTGTCGGTGCTTTTGGGTGGCGGCGACGGTACGTTCGCATTCCCGCAAAACTTTGCTGCGGTTTTGGGCCCACGGTCTGTGACCGTGGGAGACTTCAATAGTGACGGCCTGCCCGACTTGGCTATGGCCAGCGATTCCGATAACGTGACAGTGCTGTTGAATCTGTGCGATGGTGACGGCGTTTTGCTCGGAGACGTTAACCAGGACAGCGCGGTCAGCCTGTTGGACGTACAACCTTTCGTTGATCTGTTGAATACCGGCGGCTTTCAAGCCGAAGCGGACATCAACCAGGACGGAGCAGTGAATCTGCTGGATGTTGCTCCGTTCGTAGATTTGCTGACTGGCGGGTAACCGTTAGGGTGCCATGGCCTCGCTTGCGTGGTCATACAACGAGAAGTGGACTCGCGGACATTGCATTGATCCGAATGCCGAATCCGCATGGCAGTTAACTCAGTATGAACATGCCCAGGAAAACAGGGTCGGTAACGTACATCCGACACCGGAACAGTTCCGACCGTTCGGACTGGCAACCCGGTTGACGCAGGTCGTGAGTTTCCCTGCGTCCGATTCCGGCAAGACAGCCTGGTATCGTTTCCGCTGGGTGAACCGTCGCAGCGAACAGGGCCCGTGGAGCGCAACGTTCACGGCACCAATCCTCTGATCGGTCCGCGTCACATTCGATCAGCCGCTGTCTTCGGCGATCGAGAGCAAGCAATCAAGCTTGGCAGGTCTGGTTCAGACTTACCAGGCTTTTTTTATGTCAATGCCGCGATCAACAACCCTGGTTTGTTTTTCGCAATTGGTGATCAAAATTATCATTGTCGTCATTTGCCGAATTGGTTTTAGTCGGCATGATACTGGGTACTGTTGAAGAATTTGGATCGTTGAATGGGCATATGCAGTCATATGCTTGTGCAAGCAGGTTAAATCACTTAACGTAAAGTGATCATGACGGATAAGGAAGGTTCCCGACGCAAGTATCTCACCTTGCAAGCTATTAATCCCGGAGATGGGACCAAGTGCGATGTTCTGGTGTCTCATGCCCGGATGCAGGCCGTTGGCCGTCGCAGCATGGCACATGCCAAAGAATGTGCGTTCATCGTGCCGATGATACTGCAACAGCCAAAGGCGATTTTCGAAGGACTTCGCCAGGATGAAGACGAGGATCGCCAAGGGGTCGGCTGGCGATGCTATTGCGGAATACCCGAACACGCCTATCGTTCAGACGGAACGCAGCGAGAACCGTTTCCTGGCCAAGCATATCTGGTGTTTGTAAACGACGAACATGTGGCGTACAATTGGCGCTGGGAAAAGGCCGATCCCAACAACCCCGGACTACCTGACAAACACGACGAAAGATTCAAGAAGAGAGTATTATGACCGTAACTTCCAATAGCGACTTTGCCAAACGCATGTTGCTGCTGGCTCGGTCAGCGGAGGAGTTCAAACCAACGGCGACTTACGATCCGGATGGTGATTGCATCGAGTTTCTGGCGATGCCCGACCCATTCTACGCCGAACGAATTGACGAACTGGTAACTGTCTATTTCAGCCAGGAAACAGGGGAAGTCATCGGATCGTTAATTAAGGGCGTTTCGAAGTTTTGCCGCGACGTGCTGCAGAAGTTGCCCGGCTTCCGGATTGAGATCAATGACGGGCCGGTCAGTCTACAACACATCTTTCAAGCCCGAATGTGGTCGGCCGATTTTGATCCTGATTGCTTGGCCACACTCACCTATCAAAAGCTCATCGATGTATCGCGCGAAACGTTGGTTGACGCCGAACTCTGTCGCGTTTGATTACGATTGAAGTGATCAGTAATGCAACCATGTCCCGCAGCATTCGATCCTCAGGCCCACCAACCGCCGTTGATGTGAATGGTTTGACCGGTGATATAGGACGACAGGTCGCTGCACAGGAACAGAATCACATCGCCAATTTCGCGCGGTTCGGCAAAACGTCCCAACGGCACATTCTGCAGCATCGCCTGACGGTTTTCCGCTGGAATCGACTGTCCCATTTCCGTATCAACCACGCCCGGCGCGACAGCGTTCACGCGAATATTCCGACGCGCCAGTTCCCGACTGAGCACCTTGGTCAATGTCATCACACCCGCCTTGGCGGAAGCGTAATTGGCCTGGCCGAAGAAACCGGTGACGGCGGACAGCGATGCGACATTGACTATCGTGCCCCCGTCGACAAGCGAATCGCAGGCCGCTTTGCAGCCGTTGAAGACACCGGTCAGGTTCGTGTCAATGACATCCTGCCAATCGGCCTGGCTCATTTTCTTGAAGCTGCGATCGCGTAGAATCCCGGCATTGTTGACAAAGATGTCCAACGATCCGAATTGGTTCAATGTCGCAGCGACCAGTGAATTCATTTGATCCGGATTGCGAACATCAGCCGCCAAGGCAGCCGCCCGGACGGATAATTTTTCCACCGCCTGTTCGGCGATATTTGCATTGAGCCCGTTATCGTCGGCGAAATAATTGACGACAACATTGGCACCCGCTGAGTGCAAAGCCTGCACGGTAGCCAAACCAATCCCCTGGCCTCCCCCCGTCACAATTGCCGTCTTGCCCCCCAGATCAATATTCCGCATGTCATTTCCTTCCTGTTATATCGAGCCAAACCAGTTGGCAGTCACTCCAATCCCCAATCCCCAATCCCCAATCAAAAATCGACAATCGAATATCGAAAATCATCTTTCCGTCTGCCAATATGGCTTTCGTTTCTCCAAAAACGCCGCCAAGCCTTCCCGCGCATCCGGGGTCTCGCGGGCTTCAGCGGATATTTTTACCGATGCCTTGATCTGCGAAACCAAGTCCGTGGGCAGGCATTTCCTCATATGCTGTTTCGTCATCGCCAGCGCCGACTTGCTGCCGGTCAAGACCGAAGCGATCAACGTTTCAACCCGCGCGTCAAAATCGGCTGCTACGACGACTTCGTGGCACAGATTGAATTGCCGCGCTGCCGAGGCATTGATCCGCTCCCCCGACAACAGCATGAAAGCCGCAGGCCCTGGCCCGACGCGATGAATCAGCAGGGGGGTCACCATTGCCGCCGTGATTCCCCGCAACGGCTCCGGCAGCAGGAAGAAGACATTTTCGCTGGCCAACAGGATATCACAGGCCAAGACCAAACCCAGTCCGCCTGCCAGTACAGGGCCCGCTGCGACCGCAATGGTCGGGACTTGCAGTTCAAACAGCGCTGTCAGCAGTTCGCAATAGACTTCCGAATCCTTTTGCCATTCGGCTTTGCCACTGGACGATTCAGCCCTCTGCTGCATTTCGCTCAGGTCCATCCCGGCACAGAACACGCTGCCATTGCCCGCCAGAACGAGGACCCGCAGATCGGGATTCGATTGGAGTTGATGAATTCCGGCGTGGATCTCGGCAATGAATTCACGTTTGAGCGCATTTCGCTTGTCGGGCCGATTGAGTGTCAACCGTCCAACGCCTGCCGAAAAATCCAATTGGATATACTGGTACATTTTGCTGTCCTCTTCTGTACGCCGATTGTAACTGCCTGGCAGATGCATTTAAGCGGGGTAACGCGGCGTAAGCACGTTTTCCTGTTGGCCACGTTGCGTTAGACTCGTGTTTTCAATCAGTACGGCGTGCGGTCGGCAAAACAGGGAGCATGGCTCCTGGTTTTGTGCCGGCGACCGTGAATTCAAACAGAAAAAAATACGATGGCAAAACGGGACACGATACTGGTCGCCAATGGGCAAGGTTTCTGGGGAGACAGCATTCTCGGCCCGGTCCGATTGGTTAACGAAGGGCCGCTCGATTACCTGACGCTCGACTATCTGGCGGAAGTGACGATGAGCATCATGCAGAAGCTCAAGAGTCGCGATCCGAATGCCGGTTACGCAACCGATTTCGTCGAAATGGTCCGACGGGTGCTGCCGACCTGCCGCGAAAAGGGCATCAAGATCGTCGCCAACGCCGGTGGAGTGAATCCGGCGGCCTGCCGACGGGCAGTCGCGGATACAGTTCGGGAACTTGGCATTCGCGGCGTAAAAATCGGGATCGTCGAAGGGGACGATATTCTTGCTGATCTGCCAAGGTTGATCGCTGCCGGCGAGCCGTTCAAAAACATGGACAACGGCCAGCCTCTAGCCCCGTATTTGAGTCAAGTGAAAACCGCCAACGTCTACATCGGGGCCGCACCGATTGTTGAAGCGCTGCGACAGGGTGCCGATATCGTGATCACCGGTCGGGCCACGGATCCATCGGTGGTTCTGGCACCGTTGTGTTACGAATTCGATTGGTCGCTGGACGACATGGACAAAATGGCGGCTGGCACGATCGCCGGTCATATTGTCGAATGTGGAGCCCAGTGTACAGGTGGTAATTTTGTGAACTGGCGTGAGATTCCCGACATGGCCAGAATTGGATACCCGGTCATTGAAGCCCGCGCCGACGGAACGTTTACGGTGACAAAACATGCCAACACGGGGGGGAAAGTTTCGATCGAAACGGTAACGTCGCAATTGGTATACGAAATGGGTGATCCGTCCAATTACATCACCCCCGACTGCATTGCCGACTTCACTTCCATCCGATTGAATCAGGAATCCGAAAATCGGGTCGGCGTTTCTGGAATCAAGGGGAAGCCTGCCACCGACACCTACAAAGTCTCGATTGCTTTTCATGAAGGCTACAAAATTCTCGGCCAGCTGACGGTCGCTGGCCCCGACGCGGTGGACAAAGCCAGATTGTGTGCCGAGATCGTTTTCGACCGGGTTAAACTGGACGGAGTAGAATTTTCCGAAGACGAGAAATTTGTCGAGATCGTAGGAACCAATGTCTGCCACGCAGGCATCATGCCAGCGCCGTCCAATCCGGCCGAAGTTGTCCTCCGAATCGGTGCCCGTAGTCCCGACGCTGCGAAACTCGATCGGCTCGGCATGGAGATTGTGCCGCTGGTCACCAGCGGACCGCCAGGCGTCACAGGATTTGCGGGCGGTCGCCCTAAGGCGACTGAAGTGATCAGTTATTGGCCGGCATTGATCCGCAAAAATAAAGTCAAGACAACCGTTTCAGTGGAAGACGTCTGACGGCACAGGCCAACGCGCCCGTTCCGCGATACGTGAAGAGTCCCAACTACGTTTTTTTCGTATTCCAGTCGCGTGCGGCCCGATAACAGTCTTCCAATCGCCTTCCGAGGTAGTCGGCCATTTCCTGTTCCGACATCGACTCGACTTCTGAAAATTCAATTGGATGGCCAACGACCACTCTGACTCGCCCGAACCAGGGGATCGCTTGGCCTCGTGGCCAGGCTTCATGGGTGCCGTGAATTCCAACCGGCACCATTGGCACCTTGACTCGTTTCACGAGGGCCGTGAATCCCGTCATCATGGGGAGCATTTCACCATCGAAGCTACGTTCGCCTTCGGGGAACAGCATGACCGATTCCTGCTGTTTCAACCGTCGCAGTGTTTCTTTCATTCCGCCGATGCCGGTCGCCTGGCGATCAATCGGAATGCAGTCCAGGGCGTACAATAGCCAACCCATCGGTTTGAATTTGAACAGGTCCTTTTTTGCCAGAAAACTGACCCGCCGGGTAGAAATGCAACCGATGACCATCGGATCGTAATTGCTTAGATGGTTCGGACAGATCAACGCTCCGCCGGACATGGGAAAGCGATCGACGTTGCGTATCTGCAGCCGCAAGATGATTTTGAACATCAGCAGCACGAAAATCTGAGTTGAGCGGTAAAAAATCCGCTGGAGCAGCGGTCGGGGAGGGTCGTTGGTGAACACGTCGAAATCTGTCTGAATCGGTTTCGTGGATCGTTTCGAGGATTGTAGAGTGACGGGAACTTTATTCCAATTGTGAATCGCTCGATTGGAAATCGTGGTTAACCGCAAGTCAGAATCCTGTTGAAAATCAACGACACGGAAATTGTCGATACTTTTGCCGAAGCGTTTACGATGCGGTACACGCGGTTGATCGCGACCGCGATCGATCGCTATTGGCTGAATATCGGCGTGAGTGAATTCTGCGGTTATGGGACCAGTGTTATTGGCTGCGATGCAGAAGTCGGAGTCGAAAATGATATTGACGAAGCCGATTCGCCCGACGGACGGCCCGGTGCGAGTATTCTGGCTTTCGGTTTCCAGGAGAGTTCGCTGGCCACGGCAGTAACGAATCGGTGTGGTCAATGTTTGATGACCTGTCCAACCACCGCCGTTTACAATGGACTGGAATCGGACAACTCGTTTGGGTTGGGAAGCCACCTCCGTTTTTTCGGTGATGGCTATCAGAAAAGCAAACTGATCGGCGACCGACGGTTTTGGCGCATTCCGGTGATGGACGGTGAATTCATGATCGAAGACAAAGCTGGCATGGAAAAAGGAGTCGCCGGCGGAAATTTTCTGATCCAGTCGATGGATCAGCAGTCTGGTCTGGCGGCTGCCAGAAGCGCCGTGCAGGCGATTGGGTCCATCAAGGGGGTTGTCACGCCGTTTCCCGGAGGCGTGGTTCGCAGCGGCAGCAAAGTCGGTTCCCATTACAAAGGGCTGGTGGCCTCGACCTCGCATTCATACTGCCCGACCTTGCGAGGCCGGGTCGAATCGGAAATTCATGCAGCAGCTAACTCGGTTTATGAAATCGTGATCGATGGGATCGACAGCGAAGCGGTCGGGATGGCCATGGTTGCCGGGATTCGTGCGGCCTGCCTGCCGCAGGTCGTCGCCATCAGTGCCGGAAATTACGGTGGAAACTTGGGAAAACATCAATTTCATCTACACCGTTTACTGGAAAAAATTGGAAATTGATCGACCCACAAACCACGAATCTGCCAGAATGTTGGCAGGCAAATCGTTGACAGTAATTGATTTTGTACAAATCATCTCAAC
Organism: Mariniblastus sp.; assembly: GCA_041751295.1. Classification (GTDB taxonomy): domain Bacteria; phylum Planctomycetota; class Planctomycetia; order Pirellulales; family Pirellulaceae; genus Mariniblastus. The sequence goes on along the minus strand of JBGSXT010000609.1, from coordinate 17,025 downwards.
GGTTTGGCAAACTGCGACAGGAGTATTATTTCTCAATGAATCATTCCAACGTAATCAAAGCGCTGATTTTCTTTGCGCTGGCTGGCAATCCGGGACAGTCCCAGGGTCAATCCAATCTGCCGGACTCCAAGCAACCGTCTGATACAACATCAAGGGTCGATGCCGCAAAACTACTGGTCAACCCGGATTGGCTGGCGAAGGAAATCGATACAAACGACAATTTGCGAATCATTGATCTGCCATTGAGAAAAACAAATTATCTGACGGGTCATATCCCCGGCGCGGTTTTCCTGGATTGGCGAGCGGACATCATTAATTCCGAACGGCAGGAACTTTATCGCCTGCCGTCGCAGCGGGCGATGGAAAAGCTGCTTTCGCGGATTGGCGTCTCGGCGGAGACAACCATTGTTTTGACCGATAACCTCGCAAACCGGGCAGCTGTGCGCATGTACTACACCTTGAAGTATTTTGGACACGAAGACGTTCGAATCCTCAATGGCGGCACGGAAGTCTGGAAAGCTGACGGGGGCCCGCTTTCGAAAGATGTGCCCAAAATCCGGCCATCCGTTTACCGAATCACCGAAACCCATGATGAATTTGTCGACAAGTTGGATGCCGTGCAAGCTGCGATTGACAATGATCGGCCTCGGCTGATTGACGGTCGACCGGCGGAACAATATTCGGGAATCGCGTTGGGAAAAGCATTTCATACGGGCAACGATCATCAACGGCCGGGTCATATTCCGTCGGCTGTCAATATTCCGTGGAGTGAGAACCTGAATCCGGACGGAACATTCAAGTCGATCGAGGAACTGCGCGCGTTGTATCAATCGCGGGGAATCGATACCGATGGTCAGGTGATCACGTATTGCAACGAAGGACTGCATGCCGCGATGCCGTGGTTCGTCTTGAAGGAACTGCTGGGCAACAAGGAAGTAACGGTATACGACGATTCGTTGGCGGAATGGGCCAATCGGGACGATACGCCTTTACAAACTGGCACAGATCAATCCAAACGCGATCGTTAGCTGGCGTTTGATCGCGGCTTCTGCCAGACACCGAAAACGATGCCCGGCCACACAAATCAACGGGTAATATCTGGTCGTATCGACGGTGACCTCGATTTGCGCGATTCGATTGCGTCGAGGATGGCACCCATGATCTGTTGCGAGTCCTCAGTTTGCGATTCGGTCGCGTTGTAGCGGTCGTATTGTTGTAGAATTTCAGCGGTCGTCAGCAATAATCCGTTTTCGTCAACTGACTTTGCGAATGCATCGACCAGGATTTTCCGATCGGGAAGCGGCAGACCAGACTCGCCGGCAATCAGAGCCAGAGATTGCTGGGATTCAGCAGTGCCCAGACTGGACAAAATCTGACTCTTAACCGGCAGCAATCCCGGGATTTGAATCAGCTCGGCCAATTGATCCCGGTAACAGGCCAGATCATAGAAACGATAGGTTTCGCGATCCGCCAATGTTTTGGCCAACCATTGCCCGGCAAATTCTGCGTGTTGTTGCAGCTGGGTATTGGATAGGGGCCACGGTTGCTGGAATTGCATCAATCGCTGGATCTGTCCGAACACCAGTCTCGGATCGGTCGTGACAGGCATCACCAGCGTAAACGGATCGTTTTCCAAAACCAGCGTAGCCTGACGTTCCCGATCCTGACTCCTCAGCACCATTCCGACCGGCAATCGGCGGGTCAGCCAATTGCTGCGAATCTGTTGCGCGATTTCCTGATAATGAGGTTGCGCGTAACTATCGGTAACTAGCACTATCGCCAGGTCCGGATTCGTATTCAGGGCGTCAAACAGTTCCTGAGTTGAATTCGTCGTGGCTCCCACCAAACCTGATTGGGCAATGGACGACGCCAGCTTTTGCGCCATTTCCGGTCGAGGATGACTGGCAAGTCCGGCAGCGGCACCAGTTGAATTCGCCATGAACGTCATGATCCTGGCGACGTAACTGCTGCCGGGGAACTCAGACTTTGGATCGAGTTGAGCGATCGCTGTTGCAGCCGCAAATTGCAAATGACGTTGGCCGGACAAAATGGCCAATACCAGATTTCCCGGACGGCCGTCGGGCGTCATCAAAATCGACGCATCTCCGATTTGACTGATCAGTTCGGCCGCACCAATGGCAGCCGGAAACAATTCCCGTTTGAGTGCCGTGCCAAGGGTGAAATCGAGGTCCTGAGCGGAAACGTTTTCTACGAAGGACGAAATTTCATCGGCCACGACGAACCGATCCGGTCCCAGTACACGTTTCGTCGCTTCGAGTACGGTCAGCAGCTGCAATTGTCGATATTCAGGATTCGAGCGGTTCAGTTGATAGACGTCGCGGGCCAGATCAACCGCCAGAATTCGGGCCGCCGTTTCGGCAGACGTGCGTGTGGGCAGCAGCTTTTCCTCGGCGAAATTCCAGTTCCATATTTCGACATCGCCGTTGGCATCGGTTTCCAATTTGATCTCGCCGTCCAGATAGCTGTTAGCGCGACTGTAAATCCGGCCTTCGATTTCTTCCGGCGAATTAAACCCTTTGCCAGCAATCGTTTCGGCGGCAATCGCCCGTACGGAATCTGGAACGCGCGAGGAAATGGACGCTCGATAGAGCGCATCGGTGGCGAGTTGCGAATTGATGTTGCCCAATGCGCCCACGGAAACGGCTTGCGCAACTGTCCCATCGACCCGGACCGCACCGATCATCGGCAGCAGCGCCGGTTCGCCCATCTGCTTCAGGGCGGACTGAATAAACGGCAGCTGGTCTTTCCGATTTTTTTCGGTACAGGCGTTTAACATCGCAGCCGCTGCCGGAGCGCCGAGCTTCTGCAGTTTTCTAAACGCATCCGATCGGACGAAACGATCATCGTCGCCCAACAGCCCGATCAATTCAGCGATACGCTGCGGCGCGAAAGCCACCTTTCTTGAACTCTCGAATACATCGGCGGCAAACTGCTTCGCTTCTGGCTGCAGCTTCGGCTGATCCCTCAACTCCAACAGGAACGCCGGTCCCATTTCGTTCTGCAATTCAAACAGCTGCGCTTCGTCAGCATTGGAATTGATCAACAGACCCAGATATCGTTTGGCTTCGTCGTATTGCTGAAGATTCAACATCGACTGAATCGCACGGGCCAGTTCGATCGGTGCAGTGGGATTGGATTCCCGCACCGAAAGCATGACCAGCCGAACGCCCTCGCTCAGTGACCGGTCCAGTTCCGTTTCTTCTGCAACCTCAGCCAGATCAGTTGTTGCATTCTGCACATCGGTACCTGTCGGTGCAAACGGATCATCTTGACAGTGTGCGAAGGATGGAGTCAAAAACACGAACGCGACCAACGCAACGGCTGGCAGCCGCTTGAAAATGCGAATTAATTTCGGGGTCTGTTTCATAGGTAAGCGTTCATGGATTATCAGCGTTACACCAGCATCCGGGGGATTTGCCCCGGCTCACGAACGGTCAGGTTGCACATGGTGATAGATTCGGCCACTCCTGCTACAACTCTTCACGAGTCTGATCAACGCAACGATTTTTCGACTGGTCCAGTTTGAATGAGCAAGCCTGTCAGTTTTCAGTATTTAATCTCTGCTTCCAGCGGCGGACCTGCTCCGCGACCTGATCGGTCGCCGTGGAGCCAACGCTTTGGAACGCGGAAATGGCATTTTTTACTCCCAACACGCCGTAAACAGATTCGTCGATCTGCGGTGCCAATGCCTGTAACTGCGAGAGTGACAGCTCGGCCAGTGTGCTGTTCTCGTTCATCGCCAATCGTACAAGCTGGCCGATCAGATAGTGAGCGTTGCGTTGGGGCATTCCCTGTTTGATCAGGTACTCCATCATTGTGGTTGCGTCCAAAAACCCCTGTTCGATGTTGTTCGATATCGAATCGGAGTTGAACCGTGCGCCCTGAACCATCGCAATCGCCATTTCCAGGCAACTGCAAACTGTATCGTGGGCGTCAAACAAAGCCGGTTTGTCTTCCTGCAGGTCCCGGTTATAGGCTGTTGGTAGACCTTTGACCAAAACCAGCAATGTTTGCAAATTGCCGATCACCCGCGACGTCTTTCCACGTATCAATTCCAGGACGTCCGGATTGATCTTCTGTGGCATGATTGACGACCCCGTGCAAAACTCGTGGGGCAAGCTGATGAAATTGAATTCCGTCGTCGACCAGATGATCCAGTCTTCCGCCCAGTTGCTCAGGTGAATGGCGATCACTGACAGACAAAACACATACTCCAGAACGAAATCGCGATCACCGGATGCATAGATACTGTTGAGCGCGAGTGATACGAAAATCAGTTCCTTGGCAACACAGACCCGATCGATCGGTAGCGAAGTTCCGGCGACTGCTGCGGTTCCCAGTCCGCAGCGATTCACGCGCCGCCGGCAATCCAGCAACCGCTCGCGGTCTCGATCGAATTTTTCGCAGAACGCCAATGCATAATGGGCTGCCAATACCGGCTGAGCCCGTTGCAGATGCGTATAGGCGGGGATTACGGTCGTCGATTCCCGCTCGGCAAAATCGACAAACGCCATTTGTAAGCTGGCCAATTGGATATCCAGCAGATCAATTTGTGCTCGAATCCAGAGCCGCAAATCGGTTGACGCCTGGTCGTTGCGGCTGCGACCGGTATGTAGTTTTCGGCCAACGTCTCCCAACCGATCGATCAGGGCTTGCTCGATATTCATATGGATATCTTCCAGCTGCGACCGAAATTGGAATTCACCCGCGTGGATTTCAGCCCGGATGGTCGCCAGCGTGGTGGTGATTTGTCCCGCTTCTACGGGGGTCAACAAACCCTGCTTGGCGAGCATGTTTGCATGGGCGATTGAGCCCGCGATATCGTGTTCATACAGGCGTTGGTCAAAACCAATGCTTTCGGTAAATTTCCCGACTCGATCGTCGACATTGCCGTCAAAAGTGCCGCTGCGACTGGGGCTGAACAAGGCATTCTCCTTTGTTTGGCGAAACTTTAGGGCATCCGTCAGGTTAACCGCAGCTTCCCCAGCTACTTGCGAACCGGACAATCTGCCTCGACGAACTCGATTCTATAAAATAGAACAGAGTAATGCAGACCGGGCGCAAACCAAAATCGATTTGAAGAATTTTGGCCACTTTAATCAGTCAGGAGAAACGATGGTCCATTTGCTCGCAGTTTTTGCCTGTGTTCTCCTTCAGAGTGATGAAACCGTCGAGAAAAACGATTGGGTTTTGATCGCTCCACCAGGAGTTGGTGCCGTCATAGAAATGCCGGCGGTTCCGAAGTTTGTCGAGCAGAAAATGAAACCGGTTCGCGATCGGGATGAAATCACGGTACGTTCCCGAAGTGCGGTCGTCGATGATGGAAATGCCAATTTCACTTTCGTTTACCACGACGAACGGGATATCGCCTACCATCGAGATCTGAAAAACGCCATCCTGGATGGGGCCATGGCAGGGGCGATTGCACTGGTCAACGGCGAATTGCTTGAACAGGAAGACATTTTTATTGATCAAAACAAGGGGCGGGACTTCTTCTATACCTGTGAAATCGACGATTTGAAGCTGCAAACCGTCCACAACCTAAAAGTCCGGTCGCGCGTTGTGTTGGTCGGCCGAAGGCTATTTTCAATGAGCTATATTGCCATGGCGGATAGCTACGACGAGGCAACAGCCACACGCTATTTTGAATCGTTCAAACTGGTTGGCACAACTCCCGGCCTTCCTCCTGCGCCTCGGCTTGGACGGGCGCAGGAACTGGCGGCTGAAAAGTAACCCGAGCCGCGAATGAAGATCTGCCGTCCTGTGTCCTGACGACCGACCCTCACGACCAACCGTTGTAGATGCTGCGGGAATGAAAATCCGATCACAGCGACAACCACTTGAACGTTATCCCCATCGGTTGATACTCTTGAGGAAATTGGGATCGGCTACATTTCTGGAATACCCGCGAGCCACGTCGCGACGACTTGAAAAAAATACTGTTGATTGGTTCCGGCCCGATTGTTATCGGTCAGGCCTGTGAATTCGATTATTCGGGCACCCAGGCATGCAAAGCGCTGCGGGAAGAAGGCTATGAGGTGGTGCTGGTCAATTCCAATCCAGCTACCATCATGACCGATCCCGGCACGGCAGATCGAACGTACATCGAGCCGCTCACGTGGCCCATCATTGAGAAAATAATTGAACGGGAGCGGCCAGACGCCTTGCTGCCAACTCTTGGCGGGCAAACCGGATTGAATCTGGCGATGGAGCTGGACAAACATGGGGTGCTGGAAAAGTATGGCGTTGAAATGATCGGTGCCCGGGCCGAAGTGATCGCCAAAGCGGAAGAGCGGGAGAAGTTCCAAAAAGCGATGGCCAATATCGGCCTGGAAGTTTGCAACGGCCGGATCGTTCACTCGCTCGACGAAGCCCGCCATGTGATCGATCATGTTGGCTTGCCCTGCGTGGTCCGCCCCAGTTTTACGCTCGGCGGCAGCGGCAGCGCCATCGCTTACAACCGGGACGAATTCGACGTTCTGGTTCAGCGCGGCCTCGACCAATCGCCGGTAACAGAAGTGTTGATTGAAGAATCTGTGATCGGCTGGAAGGAGTACGAAATGGAAGTGATGCGCGATTTGGATGACAATGTGGTCATCATCTGCAGCATCGAGAATTTTGATCCGATGGGCATTCATACCGGTGATTCGATCACGGTCGCTCCGGCCCAAACGTTGACGGACAAGGAATATCAGCGAATGCGGGACGCCAGCATCGCCGTGATTCGTGAAATCGGTGTTGAAACCGGCGGCTCCAACATTCAATTCGCCTGTGATCCGGCAACGGGCCGGATGATTGTGATCGAAATGAATCCGCGCGTCAGTCGATCCAGTGCTTTGGCCTCCAAGGCGACAGGATTCCCGATCGCGAAAATCGCCGCCAAACTGGCTGTCGGATTCCGGCTGTGGGAGTTGTCAAACGATATTACCCGCCAGACTCAAGCCTGTTTTGAACCCTCTATCGATTATGTGGTCACCAAAATTCCCCGCTTCACGTTCGAGAAATTTCCGGAAGCCGATGCGACGTTAATGACCCAGATGAAGAGTGTCGGCGAAACCATGGCCATTGGAAGAACGTTCAAGGAATCATTTCAAAAGGCCTTGCGCGGACTCGAAGTCGGCAGCAGTGGTTTCGGCTGTGACAGCAAAGATTTGTGGGGAACCGACCAACAACCGGACATCGACACCATTCGCAGCAAGTTATCCGTTCCCAACGCGCAGCGCCCCTGGTACATCCGTTACGCCTTGAAGAGTGGTCTGAGCGTTCAGGAAATCAACCAGTTGACCAATATCGATTGCTGGTTTCTGGACCATCTGGCCCGCATCGTCCAGCTGGAAGACGAATTGCGGGCAATCGAAAATCTGCAGCAGATTTCAGCGGCAACGATGTTGCGGGCCAAACAGTTCGGTTTTGCCGATCAACAATTGGCAACCATCTGGTCACTGCCAGAGTCGGCGGTTCGGCAGTTACGGAAATCGCTCGGCGTGATCACGACTTTTAAATCGGTCGATACCTGTGCCGCTGAATTTGAAGCCTACACGCCGTACTACTACTCGACCTACGAGCAGGAAGATGAAACGCCGCCGAGAACCGATAAAAAACGGATCATGATTCTGGGAGGCGGTCCTAACCGGATCGGACAAGGGATCGAGTTTGACTATTGCTGTTGTCATGCCAGTTACGCGCTGCGTGAAATGGGAATCGAATCGATCATGGTCAATTCGAATCCGGAAACCGTCAGCACGGACTACGATACGAGCGATCTGTTGTTCTTCGAACCGCTGACGGTCGAAGATGTACTGAATATCTGTGATCGGGTTCAGCCGGATGGCGTGATTGTCCAATACGGCGGCCAGACACCGCTCAATCTGGCTCGAGCGCTCGAAACCGCCGGTGTCCCGATCATTGGAACCAGCGTCGATACGATCGAAGCGGCGGAGGATCGGGAAAAATTCCAGCAGCTGTTGCAGCGATTGGAATTGAAACATCCGGCCAACGGGATTGCCCGCAACATGGCCGAAGCCCGGCGGGTTGCCGAAGCAGTCGGTTTTCCGGCACTCGTCCGACCCAGCTTTGTGCTGGGCGGTCGGGCGATGGAAATCTGTTACGACAATATCCAGTTCGAGCGATATGTCATGGAAGCATTTCTGGTTGCCGATGGCCAGCCGGTTCTGATCGATCGTTTTCTGGAGGAAGCGATCGAGGTTGATGTGGACTGTATCAGCGACGGTCATCAGGTCGTCGTCGCTGGAGTGATGGAACACATTGAGGAAGCGGGGGTGCATTCGGGTGATTCGGCCTGTTCTATTCCCCCCTATTCACTGTCCGAAGAAACCATTGCGGAAATTCAGGAGGCGACGATATCGTTGGCCCGGCATTTAAACGTCGTCGGATTGATGAACGTCCAATTCGCTGTCAAGTCGGGCAATGGCAAAGCAAATGTTTACGTGCTGGAAGTCAATCCACGCGCCAGCCGGACGGTACCGTTTGTTGCCAAAGCGACAGGTGTACCGATCGCCAATATTGCTGCCAAAGTCATGGCTGGCTGTACTCTGGAACAGCTCGAATTCACTCAAACTCCCGAACCCAGTTCGGTCTCCGTTAAAGAAAGTGTATTTCCATTTCGCAAGTTTGTCGGCGTCGATATCGTACTCGGTCCCGAGATGCGCAGCACGGGTGAAGTGATGGGGATCAGTCCGACGTTTTCAATTGCATTCGCCAAGAGTCAGTTGGCCGCTGGAGTCGTGCTGCCGACCAGCGGGCGCGTTTTCGTCAGTGTGTCCAATGTCCACAAAGACCGTGCCGTTGAAGTGGCCCGCCGCTTATGCGAAATGGGCTACGAAATCCTGGCCACGGAGGGGACGGCCAGACGTCTGGAAGAAAACGGACTGCCGGTAGAACGGGTCAAAAAAATTAAAGAAGGACATCCCAATCTGATCGACCATATGAAGAATGGAAAAGTCGACCTGATATTGAATACCCCCAGCGGCAAGGGTGCCAGAACGGATGAAGGTCGAATCCGGGCAGCCGCCGTCCAACACGGCATTCCCTGTATCACCACCATTCAGGCTGCCGAAGCGGCGATGGGCGCACTGGAAGCGTTGCGGTACGAAGAGATGCAAGTCCAGTCGCTGCAGGAGCGTTTCCAACAGCCAGCAGTCGTCGACTGATGGCCTTGCGATACTGTGCTAGCGGCCTCAACATTGTGTCCATCTGTCTCGCCATCTAAGCTGATGCGTTGTGCCACTCGTTTAACGCCGAGCCGACGCCCGTCGGCTCGGCGTTAAACGAGTGCACGACAGCGGGATCCTGATAAAACACGAAGACCCATGAAGATCGACCAGAGAATGCAACCGATCCAATTGATTCTGTCCGATGTCGACGGTGTCATGACGGACGGGGCAATTACCTACAACAACCAGGGAATTGAATCCAAGTCGTTTCACGTCCGCGATGGGATGGGGATCAAACTTTGGCAACTCGCTGGCCACCATTTTGGCGTTCTGACGGCTCGCACATCACACATCGTCAAAATGAGAACCGCTGAAATTGGCGTCGAAATTGTCCGGCAGGGGGTTGAAAACAAATTGCCCGCCGCAATTCAAATCGCGGAAAAACTGGGTATTTCACTGGCTGAAACCTGTTACATCGGTGACGACATGGCCGATTTGCAACTGTTGAACTCCGTTCGACTGGCAGCATCGGTGGCCGACGGAGCCGAAGACGTACGGGCAGCGGCCCACATGGTTACAAAAACAGCTGGGGGCAAAGGAGCGATTCGCGAGCTGATTGAATTGATCCTGAAGAGTCAAAAACGCTGGGATGAGTTGGCAGGGAATTACCGCTAGACGCATTCACGCAAATGATGGTTCTTCGGCAGAAAATGTCGCAAGGAATCAAAATGGCCAATGCAAAGTAGCTCCGTCGTATCGAACGGCATCAAAAAGGAATTTGAATTGTCGAACTGGCGTTTTAGCAGGTCCAATCCGCTGACCAACTGGCTGTTGCTGTTGGCGATCTGTTTTGGCGCTTACTATCTGTACACGCTGACTGTGGTACCGTTTGTCGAAGTCGCATCATCGTTGCGTCGAGCCGATTCGCTCGATCTGGATAAATACCAATCCCTGCCAGACAACACCGATCACCATCGCTGGTTCAAACCGAACGACTGGGAACTTCAACCGTGTTCCATCCTGAATACCGCTCAGGGCAAGATTCTGTTCGACGATTACGTTGTCGAAGACGCCAAGACGTGGCTGGTTAAACCATTTTCATTGGTTCTGGAACGGGAGCAGGATTCGTCCGATGCAACAGACTCGCCGTTGCCGCCATTGATTTTGCGATGCGCGACAGGTGCCCGGCTGAACTTTGACCGGCCGATCATGGACAAGCTCGGTTCGTCCGGAAACAGTCTGCAGAGCGCATTTCTGCAGGGCAAAGTTGAACTGTATCGGATGGAAACCGGTCAAGGCAAAAACGATAGGATCCGGATTGATACCAGCAACGTTCAAATTACCAACGCGCAAATATCGACGATCGACGACGTGGCATTCTGGTTCGGCCCCAATCAGGGAATCGGCCGCAATTTGACTATTCAACTGGCGCATGCGAATCCAGCCGATTCTGTCACCGCCGGCTTTTCCGGCATCACGGGCATCCGACAGCTGGAGTTGGCGTTTTTGACTTCGCTGCGACTGCAACCCGAAGGGTCGACATCGCGACTGGGAGGAAATGAACGCCTGCTGTCGACCGATAGCTCGCCGATTGAAATCACGGCGAAGGGGGCGTTTGAATTTGATCTGCAAACCAACTTGGCTCGATTTGTCGATCATGTCCAGGTCCGCAAACTGGATACCCATGGTGATACTCTGCGGTGTCATGAATTGTTATTGCAGTTCAAGTTATTGGGTGGTGCAAAAGTCATCAAACTGGATGCAGCTGCCGACACGCAATTTGAACTTGAGTCAATTACCGCGACCGGTAATCCGGCGATTCTTGACGCCCGATCGCAGCACGCACGCGTCGAGTCCCAGCTGCTGAAATATGATTTGAAATCGCAGACGATTGAAGCAACCGGCCGCGAACCGATTGAAATTCAGAAAGATTCGAGCCGATTCATGGCCCAATCGGCTGTCTATCAGTTGACGAACGACAAAACGCTCGGTCCCTTGCGCGCTGAGGGTCCAGGATGGCTGATTCGCGACGATGGCGGAAAACAGTTACGCGCCACTTGGGAAAAGAGTCTCATCATTCACCGCGAATCCGAGCAACTACATTCCATTCAGCTGTTGGGAAACACGGAATTGCAGCTGGGCAACCAGAATTCGATTCGATCCGACGACCTGCAGTTCTGGATTTGGGAAGTCCCCGTCTTCAATCAAAACAATGAACTCGTTCAATGGCAATATCAGCCGCACCGACTCTTTGCCAGCGATCAGGTACGGGTAGCCTCGGAAAAAATGATTGGCCAGTGTGAACACCTAGTCGCCAATTGGCCTGCCAATCCGCAGGCAGCTCCTCAGGCCATCGAAAAAATCGGACGCGTTATTCCCCAGCCTGAAGAGTTCGAATCGCCGGCGCATCTGCTATTAGCCGCTGGATTCACCGGCATGAACATCGGACATCAGCTCAATGCCCATCTGGTTCGGCGTGCCCGCTACGATGAACAGGAACAGGTAATTCCGATCAACGTGCGCGGCAGGGAAATCAATGTTGTTCTTGAAGACCAGAATCAGGAAACTCGAATTGTCAATCTCCGGGTCATCGAAAACGTCAGCGTGATCAAATCAGACGATGCAGGTGCAGTCAGGATTGACGGGAACGAATTGCGACTGGTTCCCGAAGGAGAAGAACTGTATCAGATCAGGGTTTCGGGAACCGCTAGCCAATCGGCAATGGTCAGCTCAGAACAGCTGACTCTCGCCGGTCCGGAAATTTTTCTAGATCAAATACAGAACAGCATGTGGGTCAGGGGTGCTGGCCGACTGGATTTGAAGAATAAAACACCGCCAGTCCATTCGCTGGTGTCAAACACCAACAGGCATTCCTTCGGCGGAGTTGCAGATACAATCAATGTTGTTTTCGACGGCGGCATGGTGTTTGATGGCTTGAAGGTCTACTTCGAGCGCCAGGTTAACGCCGACATCCGCCAACAACGGCCAGATGGAACCATTTCCGAAACGCGGGCTAATGGCAATGCCCTGAGCCTGACGCTGGATCGGCGACTGGACTTCCGCGACCTCGGCGAATCGAAACTTGATATCCGCCCGGAAATAATCGGAATCATTCTGCTTGAAAATCTTGCTCCCGAAAAGGCACAATTTGTTCAGGCAGGATTTCAGCCGGCAACCGATGCTCCGGCGGTCATCACCAACCAGAACATCGGCACCGACGGTCAGATCACTGGCCGATTTACGGTCAGGACTCCGCAAGCTGAAGTCGACAACAGAGCCAATGCAATTGTTGCCTATGGACCCGGATCAGTGCAGATTTATCGGCGCGGCGGTGGCCTGGCCGTCCCGGTTTCCAGATTGGGATCAGTAGCAGATCAAAACGCCCGAAAAAATCCCAATGGCTTGACATACATTCACACCAATTTTGATCGACAACTGGTCGCCAATACGCTCAACAACCAAGTAGTGGTTACGGGCAATCTGCGAACTGTGTACACGCCCGTCCAAAATTTTGATCAGGAACACGACCCCGATGGTGCGGGTCGACTACCGACTGACGCCATTCGATTGAACTGCGAACGAATCGTACTTTCACAATCGCTGAATCGGTTTACCGGGCAGACGTTCAATCAATTTACTGCTTCGGAGAATGCCCACATTCGGTCCGATACATTTGATTCCACGGCCGACAGCATCAAATATGATGAGCAAACGGACCAGTTGACCGTCGAGAGTCTGTCGGGCAAAGAGGTTTCCTTCAGTCGCCGGCGTGACTCGAAATCCGACTGGAACACGATTGTCGTAAAAAAAAGACTGACTTATCGCGTGAGCGATCAATCATTCCAGGCCGACCAGGTTGGACGAATCTCCGCGACGATTGGCAATTCACCCTGATTCACCCTGATAGCAGGTTGCCGGCCGATTGAAATCAGTGCTGCCGCATTCGGCTTGAGTGATCCTCGAAATCCCGCTACAAGGCTTGATTCCAACGGGTCTCAGTATGGGCTTGCCACGACAATTCTCCAGTCTTTTCGCCCTGCTGGTTGGCACGGGACTATTGTTGTCCGGTTGCAAACCGTTTCGCATCAACAACCTTGGTGACCGTTTGGCTCCATCTAATCTCCGCGAATGGACACCGGAATTATCGGTGCTGCCGCGCGCCGAAACCGAAGGAGACCTGATCACGCTGCGTAATATTCGAAACATCAATTACCTCTCGGATGACAATTTCGTGATCAAGTATTTTGACCGGACGATTCGGCTGGAAGATGTCCGCTGCGTTGATTTTGTCGTCACTCCGTTTCAGAACACGCCGGTCATTGCCCACACGATGCTCAGTTTTGGGCTGGCCGATGGCAGCTATCTGGGAATTTCCGTCGAGATCCGAAACGAAAAAGACGAGGATTATTCCGCGCTGCTTGGATTTGCCCGCCAATATGAAATTGTCTACGTCATGGCAGACGAACGAGATCTGATTCGCGTCCGGACCCATCATCGGGATGCCGACGTCTATGTTTACCCATCGATTGCCAATGCGGAACAATCGCAGCAGCTGTTTGTCGATGTCCTTGGGCGGATCAACAAGTTGAGCGTCGAACCGGAATTTTACAATACGCTGCGCAATAACTGCACCACGAATCTGGTGGGACACGTCAATCAATTGAAGCCTGACAGAATTGCCTATGGCTGGAGAATTTTGCTACCCGGTTTTTCCGCCGAGTACGCTTACGATCTGGGTCTGCTGGACAATCGGATTCCATTCGACGATTTGAAAACACTGGCCCATGTCAACGATCTGGCCGACCGACATTACGACGATCCCAATTTCTCCCATCTGATTCGCTCAAAAAGAGATCAGATTCCACGGATGATTGCCCGCCAGAATTCGCGCCAGCCAGCATTCGACGCCGCCGGCGGGAAATATCTTGACGACCGGTTACCCCAACGACCGAGGCTGTGGCGATGATGATGATACTGTTGATCAGTCTGGTCACGTTTCTGGCGATGAAGCTACGCAGCTTCAGCAATAACTGATTTCAGGATTGTGTCAAATTCAGCTCCCGAAAAATTCATCCTGCCAGCGACCAGCGAACAGATATGTTTCTCCATATCGGCAAGTTCGCCATCACTGGCAATCACGCGAATCATCTCTTTCATCAGAAGGACCCGATCGACACGCGCGTCCGGAACTTTGACCTCGAAATTGCCAGTTGAAATTCGCGCCAACGCCGAATCAAATTCACCTTTCGAAACATCCCAACGTTCAGCCCGCTCGGCCAGGAATCGAACCTCTTCGTCCGTGAATTTTCCATCGGACGCCGCCAGGTTGACAAGATTGTGAAACAACTCAATTCGATCCACACCATTCTCCAGCCATCAACATTGACAATCATTCAAACCGGTTGTTGCAACGGCAGACTCAATTGGCAATTTCCCAAACGGCCTCGTCGATCCGAACCGCCCATGGATAAATTATTGCCAGTCCGATCTCGTCCCATCCGATTCGGGCTTTAATTGCGCGGGTTTCCGGCTCGACATAATCCTCTGCATTCTTCGTCATTTCGACGACCACGATCGTGTCCGTCAGCGAACTGGGACGCAAATCAAATGCCTGATACGTGTTCGTGGAATAATTGAAAAGGTCGATTGTCTGTTGGATGTTGGGGCTGTTGCATCGCGTTTCGACTCGGAATTCGATCATCGATGGAGAAACCGTCGGCGATGTTCCGGATATTTCGATTGAGATTGGCGGTTCGGGCGAATTGGTTTGAGAATCGGCAAGAATAATCAAATATTGATCATCGGATTCAAGCAAATCCTGCAACTCGCCTGAAACCAGCACGCCTCGTAGCAACTCGAACTCGTCGACACTTGCGACACTCCCAACCACAAACGAATTTGCAACCCCCACTCCACGATTGTCGGCAAAATCCACTGCCGTCACAAAGTATTCAACCGTCGAACCAGTGGGCTGCGACGGAATTTTTCCCCGATAGATTTGCCCGCCGCTGTATTTCATCGGCGCAGGTCGGTGTCGCGCTCCATTCACGGAATAATGCAACTGAACTCCCTTATCAAAAAAGTTGCGATCGGACGTCATCCCATCGAGAATTGCCGCTCGAATCACGTACGGGCCATTCACGGTCGCTTCGCCGGATAGCGATTCAGTAGCCACAATGCGCGGCGCGATAGTGTCCGCCGGGCCGTCATTGATGAAGATTCGATTGACAAAACTGCCTGATTCTCCCTGTGCCGTTACGACGTCCAGCTTGCCGTTGCCTGTCAAGTCAGCCACGTCGATATCCAGAGAGGAATCGGAAATAACAGGCATGACATTCGACACCTGGATGAAGTTGCCGTCGCTATCGTTGTTATAGACCCGTTCGCCGCCCGAACCCAGGCGGGCAACGATCAGATCCAGATCGCCGTCGTTGTCGTAATCAAAAAATTTGCTGTCGTTGTCATCGAGACTTGGGTTAGGAGAAATTTGACCGCTGATATTTGCGTAATTGCCCGCACCATCATTTTCGAGCAACAACTCGGCACCGCCCGGACCTGCGTTGACACCAATCATGTCCAGGTCGTCATCGCCGTCGATATCTCCAAAATCGTATGAGTAACAGTTATTGTCGCCCGGTACGTTGTTCAAGAAGGAATAGCCGCCAGCCCCGTCATTGACCAGCAATCGGCTCTGGTTCACGGCCGTGCTGGCAGTGCGAACGTCAAGATCAAAATCGCCGTCGATATCTCCGAAAATCACATCCATCGGTTCACAAAGATTACCCAACGGATGCAATGTGGCCGTTTCGTCGATGAACAGCCCACTCCCATCGTTGACATAGATTCGATGCTGTCCACAGGTAAACCGACTGGCCCCCCCGTTGTTCAGATACAGGTCCAGATCGCCATCATTGTCGATGTCCCCAAATTGAGCTCGCGTGCAGGACAATGTAATGTTGGGGAGTTTTTTAATCGTGATATCCGCAAAAAATCCCGTTCCATTGTTTTCAAACAAACGAGGCAACCTGTTGAAGTCCTGGGCAAAAATCAGATCTAGATCACCGTCGTCGTCGATGTCACCCATTTCAGCACCACGGGCCCAACCGGAGAAATTCAATCGCACCACCGATTCGTCCGTGAAGACTCCCGCACCGTTGTTGATGAATATACGTTGCGGCAATGCTGGGCCTTGGGTCGAAAAGTTGCCACCATTGGCAAAGATCAAATCCAGATCGCCGTCATTGTCTATGTCTCCCATTGTGATTTGATTGGTATATTCGAGCAGATTGGGTTGTGGAAACCGTGATGTGGACTGGTCGGTAAACTGTTGCCCAATCGCGACATGGGAACAAAGACAAATAGAAACACAGATTGGTATACATCGATAATTTCTCATGGAAGTCGCTTTCTGTCACTCGCGTCGTGGTGGTCTGTTGCACGCTTCGGTCAAGCAGACAAGAGTTTATTGGACCGTTGCTTGCGCCGAAATTGTTGTTTTGGTCGAACACTTTATCGATTCCAGCTTACCAGAATTAACGCGCCAGTTTTGTCTCCGGAAGCTAATTGCAGACAATTCGCGGCGACTTTTTGGCCATGAATGTCCATTGCTGGAAAAAATGTTTACGATTTATGCGTTTAAGAATATTCAAAACGAATGAACCCGATCATTAAACTGTGACAAAGCTCGAAGGGCGTGACATGCCAATACTGGGGTCCCACTTGTCGATTGCCGGCGGCTATTACAAGGCTGTCGAAGCTGCCGCCGAAGTCGGTTGCGACTGCGTGCAGTTATTCACAAAAAATAACAACCAATGGCGTGCGAAACCCATCT
>JBGSXT010000608.1:0-4881 GCA_041751295.1 Mariniblastus sp. | reverse complement strand
ATCACGGACTGATCTGGCGAACGACGGCGGAATCAAATCTGGTGGTACAGGGAAAATACGTGCCCAATATCGCCCGACGGTTGCCGCTGATCGCCGAACTGAAATCGAGGCTTGGATTTCTTGACGGAGTTTATCCGCTTTGGCTGCCGAGTGTGGTTTTGTTCCTGACCGGGTTCCTGGTGTTGTGTGTCGCCAATGATGAACGCAGACAGTGGGCGAGCATTGGCATGTTCCTGGTCGCGGCGCTGCTGATCGTTGCCTGGCTGCTATCCGATTCCTTCAGCCTGCTCGGATGGTTCGGCAATATTTACCCGATCTGGTTGCCCATCGGCATATTGGTTATTTGCGGATTCAACCTGCTGTTGCCGCTGTCCGGAAACGGGATGCGTAACCTCGGATATGGATTCCTGATTGCTGCAGCAGTTTTGACACTGGCCTGGTCACTGGTTCCGTCCGGAACCTGGCTGGGACGAATTCAGCCGTTCTGGCTGCTGATTGCCGGGCTGATCGCTGGCGGTTTGTCGATACAGTTATTCCGCGTAACGCAGACATGGCGTCGGATCGTCGGTTATTTATCAGTCGTCGCGGCGCTGGCAATTGGATTTTTCATTAGTTTTGACGAAGGTCGACTGGGAGATTTGACCATCGGGCCGATTCCGAAAGGAACGCCGGTCAACCTATTGGCAAATTTCAATTCCGAAGCGGATTCCAGGACGATCAAGTCGGCGTTGACAGCCACGGTTGACGGGCTGGCCCAGATCCGTTCACAGAAACTTGAGGGCGAAAACGCCAGGCATGTGATGCTGGATGAGATCGCACCGGCGCTGATGAGTGTCAACAAGTGTCCCGACTTCGTGATGGATGGTGGACACTATTTCCCATGGTTCGAATCGATGACCGATGAGGAAAAAAATGCATTGATTGAACTGCTAAAAACTTTTTGACAGGGCGAGTCGGTGACCAACCGGTAACAAACCAACCCATCCGGATGCACATCATTGGCCAGGACACGAAAATCCGAACAGCTGGATGCTTACGACTACATCATCGTGGGTTCGGGGGCGGGAGGGGCACCGTTGGCCGCTCGGTTGGCGGAACAGGGAAAACGCGTATTGGTGCTGGAAGCCGGGCCGATGCTGCCGTTGGACGATCCTGTCCACGAAGTCACCGACGTGCCGGCTTTTCATGGCGTCTCGACAGAACACAAAGAATTGTCGTGGCAATATTTTGTCAGGCATTACGACAAATTGCCTGGCGACGTGAGGCCCGATCCCAAAATTCACGAACCGGGCCCCGGCGATGACTTGGTTGGGCAAGGCATCTTCTATCCGCGCGCGACCGGTATCGGCGGATGCACGATTCATAATGCGATGATTACGATCGCCGGTTCGGATGCCGACTGGGATGAACTGGCCGAAGCTGTCCAGGACGATTCGTGGCGCGGAAATCGGATGCGAGGCTGGTTCCAGAAACTCGAAAACAACAATTATCTTCCCGTTGCACGCGGACTATCGACATACCCGATTCGACGATTCTGGCAATTCTCGAAGGACTGTTGTTGGTGGGTTCTGGGTCGCAACCCCGATCGGTCAAGCGGCCGACACGGGTTTGGCGGCTGGTTGCACACCAGCGTTGCCGACATTTCATTGGGACTTGGCGACCGACAGCTGGTCGGCATGCTCAAGGCGGCGCTGTGGCAGGCCAAACTGTCCGGCCTCGATCGGGCCTGGACGTTGGTCCGGCGGTTCCTCAAGGGAGAAATCCATCGGGCGCTCGATCCCAATCATTACGATACACTCAATCGCAGCCCCGAAGGGGTTGTCCTGATTCCCGTTTCGGTTTGCGGACGGCGGACAACGATCGGACAGAACCGCGAGGAACCGAATGTCCGGTTGGGGCGGCGCAGCGGGCCCCGTGAATTGTTGATCTCGACACTTGCCTCGCACCCGGACAAACTTGTCATTCGAACCGATTGCCTTGTGGAACAGGTATTGCTGGACAACGCTGCCCAGAATCCGCGGGCGATCGGTGTCCAGGTTCGGTTTGGCAAAAAACTGTATCGGGCCAGCATTGGTGCGCCGGCCGATAACAACCGGGAGGAAAAGATTTTTGTAAAGCCAGGTGGCGAAGTCATCCTTTGCGCCGGGACGTTCAATACGCCCCAGTTACTGATGTTGTCCGGAATTGGCGATCCGGATGAATTTGCCAGGTTGAATACCGGATTAGACAAAAAGGATCAGGTTCCATGTCGCGTTGCATTGCCCGGCGTTGGCAGGAACCTGCAGGATCGTTACGAAGTCTCGGTCGTCGCCAATATGAAGCGGGATTTTTCGCTTCTGAAGGGGGCAACGTTTCAGCCCCCTGACAACATCGATCAACCCGATCCGCATCTGCGTCAATGGCGTGATGCCGGAACGGGACTCTATACGAGTAACGGAGCTGTGCTGGGCATTTTCAAACGATCCCGGCCCGACTTGACACAACCCGACCTGTTCATGTTTGGTTTGCCATTTCCGTTCAAGGGCTACAAGGTCGGTTACTCGGAATTCCAGGGTATTCGCAACCAATTTACGTGGGTCATCCTGAAATCGCATTCGCAGAATAACAACGGGACTGTGCGCTTGCGCAGTTTTGATCCGCGCGATACGCCCGATATCAATTTCAACTATTTTCGCACCAGCCCGCAACAACCTAACGAAGACGTTGCCGATTGGCAGAAACGATTGAACAGGAGTATGCATGACCCGGATTTGAACGCGCTGGTCGCAGGGGTCCATTTCGTGCGTGAGATATTGGGACATGCGAGGAAACATGTGGCCTCGGAAGTTCTTCCCGGGTCGCAGGTTGCCAGCGAGGACCAGATCAGAAACTGGATTCGGAGCGAAGCGTGGGGCCATCATGCCTGCGGCACCTGTCGCATGGGGCGCGACGGTGATTCGATGGCAGTTCTCGACAGCCGATTCCGCGTTCGCAATGTACAGGGTTTGCGCGTCGTGGATGCATCGATTTTTCCAAAGATCCCCGGCTATTTTATTGTCGCCAACATCTATATGGCCAGCGAAAAGGCCGCCCATGACATTTTGAACGACGCAAGTTCGAACAACTCTGCCAATCCGGTTTATCCGGCGGAACTCCGGGATCTGGAAGTCGAAGCACTCGAACTCCGGCGGAAATGGATTGACACGCCAGAAAACCAGATGCCGGGACCGCTGGACGAGAATGGTAAATGGCATGATTCAGTAACCGGTCTGGCGTTGTCCGGAGGAGGCATTCGAAGTGCAACCTTCTGTCTGGGCGTTTTGCAGTCGATGGCCCGGGTCAGTCTGATTCGGCGGATCGACATCATGTCAACAGTTTCCGGGGGCGGCTACATTGGAGGCTGCCTCGGGCGGATGTTTGACCGATTGCGTCCCGCCAACACCAACCTGAATCCGCAACCGATCCCGCCAGCTGATCAGGTGGAACAGGAGTTTTCGGATTCCCATTCGCCGACGATTGACTGGTTGCGAAAACACGGCAACTACATCGCTCCACAGGGAAGCGGTGATGGCCGGCTTAATTTTGCGATTTTCTTTCGCAACCTGCTGAGCGTTCAGTTTGTGATCGGAATGGCGATTTTTGCGATCTTCTCTTTGGCGAACTGTATTCGATATGGCCTGTTCGAGCGATTGTTGGCCGGAACCTCATTGGTGATTCCCGGCAGCAGTTTTCCAATTGGCCACTGGCTGGATTCGTCGCTGGGTTCTTTGAGTGTGTTTCTGAGCCCGTGGTTTGTCCTGGTTGAAATACTTTTTCTGTTCATTGTGCTGCCACGCATCATTGGCTACTGGATCGTTTCCCAGGATAAACATGAATCTTACAAGGGCATACCGCTGGCCCTGTTGTTTCTGATTTCCGGCACACTGTTGTTTGTCGGGGTTTCGGCCGGGCTGGTGTTGGAGATGGTGATTCTGGCGCTGGCGATGCTGAGTTCGTTTGTGCATGTGGAAATGGCTTGGGCGCGCGGGAGTGTTCGCGAAGCTGCCGTTGGAACTGGCGGAGTTGAGACACAGCGATTGAGGACTCGAAACTATCTGACCTACGATCTCGGTTTGGCGCTGGCACTCACGGGCGTCGCCCTGGTTTTTGCGCTGATTGATTCGACGGGGCACGCGATTCAACAGAATCTGATCGGCAACAGCAGCTATGCCCAAGCATTTGCGACCCTGGCGGCGATCATTGCGGCACTGGTTCCGCTGGCCAGAATGCTGGCGAATTGGCTGGCTGCGAAAAATTCTGGACAGACCAGTACGCTTCGTCGGCTGCTGTTTCGCGATATGGCGGCATCCGCAATGGCATTCGTATTGTTCGTGTTACCGTTGGTGTTCTATTCTTTTGCAGCACACTCTGTATTCGGCGGTGGTGAGTGGCTGTGGACAGGAATCGCAGCGACCCTCTTCGCAGGCGTCGTCACGCTGGTTCTGGCCAGCCCCTCGGCACTGTCTTTCGCCAATCGCTCGTCGCTGGCTCAGACCTATTCGGCACGATTGGCACGCGCCTATCTCGGTGCGTCCAATCCGACGAGGCGCTCGCCATCGGGAATGAATGTTACGGAAGTCATCCCAGGTGACGATGTGGCTTCGTTGCTGGACTATCGCCCCCACGAAGCGTCCGGGCCATTGCATCTGATCAACGTCATGGTCAATCAGACTGTGGATTCCGGTTCAGGACTTCGCAAGCGTGACCGGAAAGGTGACAACATAGCCGTCAGCTGCCTGGCCATGAGTGTCGGGGAACACGCTCACAGTCAGTGGGAAGCGAGCAACACCCATTCGGCTCAACCAGCCGATGCAAAAAAAGTTCCGTCTCGTTTGGTTCCGCTGGGACGCTCGCCGGGAATGC
>JBGSXT010000607.1:0-11159 GCA_041751295.1 Mariniblastus sp. | reverse complement strand
CACGAATTTGTCAGTCCTGCGAGCGCCCGTGTGAACAAGAACTCCCTTCTGTGCGGCCTCGGCTTCCACGGCGGCTAACTTGGCACGATCCCTATAAGCTACGGTTTCATTTAGCGTTAATTTCGCAGCATCGGAATTTAGCGTTGCCCGTACCGAAGCGTAGGTCACGCCGAGAAACAGAATCGCAGCAGCGACAAAGCCGCCCAAGAAGCGGGCAACATCGCCTTTTTTAACGAGGAAGAAGCGGTCATTGATAACGTCGCATAGCTGCTTTTTTTCTTCGTCATTCAAATTGGAGAATTGAGACATCTGTGAATACGCTTGAGTGGTTTTCGGGACGTTCCATCTGTTTCGCTGGCTCGCCCCTAAGCGCCTTCAGGGCTTCAGTTTGATTGTGATCCTTTGGTCGGCGATTCGGTATCTTCAACCAAGAAGAATGTCCCCGGACATGGCTGCCGTCCGACAGGGATTCCTGGGATTTGTTCCATTTTTCAAGAAAGGCGTTAGTGAGGACGGATGGAACGGATAATCTTCAGCAATTGGCTTGCATTGGAATTGCAGGCGAGTTTAGGATTTCACTGATCCGTTGGGCCGCCAATCCTCAGCAACTCCCCTGCCAGACTGCAACGCCATGCAAGAACCGGGTTCCATTACCGCTGCAATAATGGCGCTCGGACATCAGGATGTCACGGTCGTCGAACGGCTGTGGGATCGCTTTTTTGAACGTCTTTGTCAGTTTGTCGAACGGCGGATTGCCAAGCGACACCGGCGGTTGATTGACCCCGACGAGGTGGCTTCGACGGCCTTTCTGGCCCTGATCGACGGAATTAAAGCCAAACGTTTCGAACGGGTCCGCAATCGCGATGAGCTTTGGCAGATGTTGACGCTGATCGCGGCCCGCGATGCGAGCAATGCCCGTCGCAGAATTGGGCAAGCCAAACGGGGCGGCGGCATAGTCGTTACCGAGTCGGCGTTTGGTCCGGCCGGAATCAACAATGTCGTGGACTATATTGGACGCGATCCAGGCCCGGAAATGTTGGCCCAGCTTCAGGAACTCAGTCAGAATCTATTACAGGGCCTGCCGGATGATCGCACCCGCAGGGTTGCTTTGCTACGCATGGCTGGATTTTCGACGGCTGAAATCGCTGAAGAACTGTCCTGCGCCGAACGAACGGTCGAGCGAAAAATGAAAATCATCCGCGATACCTGGAATCGGGTGAACGTGTTAGACTGAGAATATGGTTTCGCCGAGTAAAAACAACCGCCATTTCGTTCGCAAATTGCGTCTTCAGGACCAAGGGACCGATGACCTGCTGCTGCATTTGACAGCCGCTGAACGTCTGAAGATGGTTTGGCCAATCACCCTGGACTGTTGGGCATTTTTGCCCGGAAACGATGCTGAACGAGAATTTCAAAGACATGTTGAACGCGTTGAACGACGCGGGCGTTGACTACATGTTGGTCGGTGCGTATGCGATGGCCGCCCACGGCTGTCCACGCGCGACGGGTGACATTGATTTTTGGGTTCGGCCAGCCACCGAAAACGCCCACCGTCTTTGGTCGGCGCTGAAGTCGTTTGGAGCACCGGTTTCGAAAATTTCGATTGCCGACCTTTGCGAAACGGACGTTGTTTATCAGATCGGTTTGCCGCCTCAACGGATTGATTTCCTGACATCCGTGTCGGGTCTGACATTCGATACTGCCTGGCCATCGAGAATTATTGTCGAAGTGGACGGGATTGCGGTGACCGTCATTGGCTTGAATGAACTGCGTTCTAACAAGAAGGCGACGGGACGGGAAAAAGATATTGCCGATCTGGCCCTTTTGAGCCGCTTGATCCAATAAGGCGCCGACCAGTATTCACTTTATACAAACGCCGTCGCAACTGGATTTAAATCTTGAAGTCAGGATAGCACAGGAGCCAAACCGCCATCCGGTGGTTATCACCACCGGCAGGGGTTGTACCGCCCCGCCGGGCCTAACCACTGTGCCTTCAAAACGCGCGCGCAAGTGAACAAAAAATGTGGAATTCACTTGCTGGCGCGTCGTGCTTGTATGATATGTTGGAACTGGACGCTTGCGATCCAGCTGGATGGATTGCGACTTTCGGGAGAATCGAAACATCATGACGAGTCCTGCATCCGAAACAAACCTTGACATTGCCTACGATTCTTTTGAAGACGACCTGCGCGCCAACGGCCTTTGCCCATCGATTGCCCGGGTGGTCGATAAGGCACTTTCGCAGTTGGATGAATCAAAACGGGAACCATTGCGGTTTGACGCTACGGCTGAATTCCTGCGGCTGCAGATCTCCTGGGCCCATCGACTCGATCAGGACCCGAAGATCGCGGAACTCAAGCAGCAATTTCCGGGACACGGGGCGATTATCGATTCAGCGTTCGCAGATTCCGGGCTGAAAAAGACGGCAAACGGACGCGGTCCCGTGACGACAGTTCTCGCTTCTCCCGAGCTTGGCCTGAAGGCCGGACAGCGGGTGTGTTTTTACGAACTGATCGAACATCTTGGTTCCGGAGGAATGGGGACGGTTTGGAAGGCTCGACAATTGGAGCCGGTGCAACGCGAGGTTGCCTTGAAATTCATGCGGCAATTTTCGGCGAGTCGGGAACTGTTTTCCCGTTTTCGAAACGAGCAACAGACCCTGGCGGTCCTCGACCATTCCAATATCGCGAAGATTTTCGATTCCGGAAAAACGCCGGACGACCATTTTTTCTTCGTCATGGAATTGGTAAGTGGGGGATCGATCACGCGGTTTGCCGATCGAGTGGGTCTTTCACCTCGCCAACGCGCAGAACTGATGTTGCCCGTCTGTCAAGCGATTCAACATGCCCACCAAAAAGGGATTATCCACCGGGATTTGAAGCCGTCGAATGTCCTTGTTCATCGCGACGACGGGCAGGCGATTCCGAAAATAATCGATTTTGGTTTGGCCAAGGCTACGGGGACACCGCTGACGAATGAATCGTTGCTCACTATCAAAGGTCAAGTGCTTGGTACGCCGGAATACATGAGCCCGGAACAAACGCGACTGGGCCAAATTGATATCGATACGCGAACCGACATCTACGCGTTGGGAGCGATACTGTTCGAGTTACTGACGGGGCGACCTCCGTTCGAGGCGGTGCGGTTGCGGTCGATGCCGATGGAGGATGCCCTCGACACGATTCGCGAGGAAGAGGTCCCGCTGCCGAGCACGCTGGCCCGGGATCCGAAATCCGTTCGCGGCGAATTGGACTGGATCGTCGGAAAGTGTCTGGAGAAAGACCGTTCGCGGCGCTACGATTCGGTGGCATCGTTGATTTCGGATCTGGAGGGTTACCTTGCGGGCGAACCGATCGATGCAGCGCCGCCAAGCCGGGTGTATCGCCTGCGAAAGTTCGTGACGAAAAATCGCGGTTGGATGACGGCGGTCGGTTCCGTGTTCCTGGTGCTGGTGGCAGGACTGATCGGGACCGGCTGGGCCTTGCAATGGGCGCTTCGCGAGCGCACGGCAGCGCAGGACGCCGAAGGCCGCGTTTCGGCCCAGGCAACCGAATTGCTCTATACATTAAAGCGTGCCCAGACATCCGAAGCAATCGCCACGCAACGCGCGGATGATCTGCAACAAGTCACGGATTTTCAGGGTCAGCAGCTATTGCAGATCGACCCTGCCACCATTGGTCAACGGATCAGGGATACACTCGTCGACCAGCGTCGGGATATTTTGAGTAAGCAAAAAAAGCCGCCGGAAGAGATCGATGCCGAATTGGCATCTTTCAACTCGGAGATCGCCTTCGTAAACTTTACTGACGTGGGTGCGGCGACGCTGCGGGTTGATTTCTTTGAACGATTGTGGGCTGAAATCGATCACGGGTTTGACGATCGTGTTGATATTCGCGTTGATTTGCTGGAGTCGCTGGCGGATTCCGCCCACGAATTGGGTTCTGTCGACGTTGCCCATCGACTGCAGGAAGTGGTCGTCGAACTGCGGAAGACCATTTCGGGCGCGAAGGGCGAAGCGACCCTGGCGAGTCAGGCAAAATTGGGATTGTACTTGCATGAGTTGAGCCGCTACGACGAGGCGGATCGTGTACTGCAACCGAACCTGCAGTTGTGCCGCGATGTACTTGCCAAAGGGCACGTGACGACGATCGATACCCTTTTGAATCATGCGAAGAATCTGCAGCGAATCGGGAATTTCGACAGTGCCGAGTCGCACATCCGCGAGGCACAGTCGTTGGCGGTCGACAACCATGGCAGGGACAGCAGAGTTGCGATTCGAACGTCACATCTGTTGGGTCAGATTCTGTCGGAGAAACGCAAGTTCGATGAAGCGGAACGACTGCTCAAGGAGAATCTGGAAGTTTGCCGCGCGACGTGCAAGGCCGGCGATCAGGAACTGATCAGCGCGATCGGCGAATTGGGAACGCTGATGGAACGGACGCGACGTTGGCAGGAAGCCGAACCCTTGCTGCGCGAGAGTCTGGCGCTGTGTGAGGAGCATCGTGGCAAGTATCACCCGGAGACGCTGAAAGCCATCAACAACCTGGGGAGTTTTTTGACGATGTGGATGAATCAAAGAGTCGCGTTGACTGTCCTGGAGGACTCGTTGGAACGGCAGCGTCGGGTGCTGGGCGAATTTCATCAACAAACGCTTGTTGCGGAACAAAGTGTTGCGGTACCCCGGTTCTTCATGAAGCAGTACGACCAGGCGATTGAAATCTTTGAAGATGTGTTGCCACGCATTGCCCTCATCGCTGGCGAAACGGATGAAGCAACGGTTCTGGTGCGTGCCAATCTCGGAATCAACTATCGCGAGTCTGGCAAACTCGATACAGCCATGCGGTATCTGGAAGAGGCTTACTCACAACGCCTGCAGAGTTACGATCTCGCTTTTATTGCGAAAGAACTGTTCGAAACGTGCATGCGAGCAAAAAAGCTGGATCGTGCGAAGGAAATCGCGTTTGCAGAACTCGCGATCATCAACGAACGGTCGCCGAATCCAACGCCGGAACGACTGTTGGCCTTGTGGCCCGTTGGCAATTGGTTGCGGCGGGTCGAATCCTGGCCAGAGGCCGAGGCGACCCTGCGCGAATGCCTGAAGATTCGAGAGAAGTTCGAAGCGGGTGATTGGAAGTTGTACGACAATCAATCGGTGCTTGGAGAGGTGTTGATGAAGCAGGGGAAAACGAAAGAGGCCGATAAATTGCTTCATCAAGGTTACGACGGCTTGGCCAGCGTTGCCGACAAGATCCCCAAGGCCTGGCGGCGCGATCATGTCCCAAATGCCCTCCGCCGGTTGATCGAGTTTCATCAAGATGCAAACCACCCCGAATTGGTGAGCCAATACGAAGCACAACTTGAAATTTACGAGGAGTTCTTGAAGAAATAAACGGATCACCCAAAACAATCATTAACAGCTTTGATTCCGACTCCGTGTCTCATTTGCAAACAACCGAAGTTGCGGAACCGAGCAGTTTTGTAATGGAAAATCGACTCCCGCCAATCAGATATCGCGATCTTTCGGTCGATCCAGAGTTCGCCCGCCGGCGGCGAGACGAAGCGATGAGTCGCGAGATACTGGCGTGAGTAGTAAAATCAACTTTTCGTTTGGCGTTCGCGTGGCGCCTATGAACGTTGAACGAAGAGCCGCTAATGAGTTGCATGTAAACTGAAGGAGAAAATGAATGACCGCCAAAGACATCGTCGCTGAACTAAAGAAACTCGGCACCGCACAGACCAAAAAAACCTGGATGAACCACGGTGCCCAGGAGCCGTGCTTCGGCGTCAAAGTTGCGGACATGAAGAAGATCCAGAAACGAGTCAAGATGGACTACCAGCTCGCTTTGGATCTTTACGACACCGGCATCGCCGACGCGATGTACCTCGCCGGCCTGATCGCGGACGATGCGAAGATGACCAAGAAGGACCTGCAGAAGTGGATTGAGGCCGCCAACAGCCCCTGGGTCGCCGAGTACGCGGTCCCGTGGGTGGCGTCCGCGAGTCCGCATGGCCGAGAGATGGCCTTGAAGTGGATGAAGTCCAAGGACGAAACCATCGCCTCAGCGGGCTGGCAGACTTACAGCAGCCTGGTTGCCATCACGGAAGACGCGGACCTCGATTTAGCCGAGATCAAGTCGCTGCTGGAGCGCATCGCAAAGTCGATCCACCAGCAGCCCAATCGTGTCAAATACGTGATGAACAGTTTCGTCATCGCCGTCGCCTGCTACGTCAAACCGCTTCACAAGCTGGCGGGCGATACGGCCCACGGCATCGGCAAGGTCGCCGTCGACCTGGTCGGGGAGTGCAAGATTCCGTTCGCGCCGGATCAAATCAAGAAAGTCGAAGCACGCCGAGCGATCGGCAAGAAGCGCAAGAGCCCGAAGTGTTGATCGTAATGTTGATGCCAGCGATGACCTGTGGGTACCGGCTGAATGGCAAGGCAGGCTGAGACATTTTAAATTGATCAATCCGGGTGGGTGCAAATGTCAGGCGTCAACTTGAGGATTCGCCATCGGATACGATAGCGGCTTCAACCAACGGTGGAGCAATCGCATGATCCGACACGTTTTTCGTATCGCCTTGATAACCATTCTGGCGCTCGCCTGCATGTTCTACCCATTTCTTCCGGGCACGCACGACCGGTTGGCCGTTACGCTCTCGATGATGGCTCGCGTGCTTGGATGGGCGGGCCTGATACTGGTTCCGATCGGAGCGATCTGGCTGATCTACGAACAGTTGAAGCGGAAAGCAGAGACACGTTTAGAGTCTCGCCAGGATAAAGGTCTTTACTTTGCGATCGCTGCTCTGGGCGCATCCCTGGTTGTTGCCGCGGCTGTCGCCTTAGCTGCATCAACGCAGACAGGACTTTCGCTTGGGCTTGGCGTGCTGCTGTTGTGGGCATTCGTCATCAGGCGATTCATGCCGGCAGTGACGCGGTTGAAGAAAGACGTCGCCGGCGGATTTAATCCCACCCCACTCTATCTGCTCTTCGTGCCCAGCGTTCTCGTGGCTGCTCAACTCACGCTCCTCAAGCCGGCGGTTGAGTTTAGCCGCAACCGGGCGATCATGGGCAGCGCGGACTTTATCAACGCCATCCAAGCGTACCACGACCGATATGGCCATTACCCGCTGTCGCTGGCTTCGTCGCTTTCGGATTACGATCCGCCGATCATCGGCGTCGAGCGATACCATTACGAACGCAGCGGACGTGCGTACAACGTGTTCTTCGAGCAGTTCACACTTCCCATCGGCACGCGGGAATTTGTGATGTACAACCCGCTCGACGAGCAAGCGTTCATGGTCCACGACCAGGACCTTCTGGAGGCCACGCAAGAGCAACTCGACGCCGAGCGCGGCTTCCACGCGGTTTACCGCGCTCACGACGTGCTGCCCCCCGCGCCCCCGCATTGGAAGTATTTCCGGTTTGATTGACAAACAGGGACAGGTCCAGTTTCTCAAGATAACTTTACCTGTCCCCGTTTCGTTTTGGATCGTGTTTCTTTAACTCAGCGTGATCATCTGACAATCGAAAGTCGTGTGCCCAATGACCCACGACTTTCTGTAATTTGGCGAGTGACTCGCAAGACCAAATGACCTGAAGTTCCAATGATCGATGCGGCAAAAAAACTGTTTCACATGGGTGAGTACACTTGAGTACTGCTCAGTTACTGGACAACAATTCTACAAACGGCGCGACGTCCAGCAGGTTGACTGCCAGGTCCTGGTTGAGGTCGGCTTGCGGCAGATATTCCTGGTCGATCAACAGAGCCACAAAAGGTCCGACGTCGAGCAGATTGACAAAGCCGTCCAGATTGACGTCGCCAAGCAGGATGTCTGATACCTGTGTGAATAACGCGATATCGTTTCCGGTTCCTGCCGCATAGGTGATGAACAGGTCAGTACCATCGAACGAACCGACCAAATCCCCTTCTCCCAGTCCATTGAACTCTCCAGTCCGAACCTCAAAAACATTTCCAATTATGTACTCGTCGTCCGGACCCAGTGTATGTCCATCTATTAACTCCACCATCAGGTCTCCCGCCAGTGTCAGATTGTTGGTAACCGTGAAGGCATCAAAATCATTCGGCGAGGTTCCGCCCAGTTCGATTCGAGTAAGCGAATCGGCTTCCATGACCAAATTGCCCTGGAAACTGAGGTGGCCGGCAGAATTGCCGGGTGCAAGTTCACCAAGAATTTCCGTGTTGCCATTGATTTGACCGTTTCCAGTCAGGGTGCCGTTGGCGAGCACGAAAAGTCCATTGTTAATGTCGAACACGAATGCCAGTTCCGAGCCGTCCAGCACCAGCGTTGCAGAGCCGCTGCCGCCGCCGACAGTGAGATTGCGGACATTCGAATCGGAAACAGGTCCATTCACCTCGACGTCGAAATCGGGATCGATGAATACGTTGTGAACTTCCGCTGGGGCAAGCCCCAAAGTCCAGTTGTTGCCCGTATCCCAGGTCCCGTCCGTCGAACTCCGCCAATGCAAATCGGGCGTCCATCGTCTAACAACCTGATCTCCATTGACCAATGCGGCATGGAACGTAATCTGACCGAAGTCATTCAGTCCGCCGTCTGAAAAAATCGTCAGACTGCTGATAGTGCTTTCTGCGAGCGAGGTTCCCTTGCGAACCACCTCGATCAGTTCGATTCCGTCGGTCGTGAAAATTCCGTTGTCATCCATCGCACCGCCGAGCGTGCCAATCAAGTCGCACTCAAACGAGAACTGACCCGAGTTGTTGTGCTCGACAATGCCGAACGTCGACAGAGCCCCGTTGCCGTCTGGTGCACCCTGGCCTTCGCGGACAATTTGTGCGATGCTCCCACCGCTTGCAAGGAAGATGGCGTTGTCATCAAAGGACCCTCCTGTTGTGTTGTTCAAAGACGCGTTGAAGCGGACTTCCCCTGTTTCGTTCAGCACCGGATTGCCGAACAGACTGAAAATCCCGTTTCCATCTGGTGCCAGTTGACCTCTGCGAGCAATCTGGGTGATGGTGCCACCGCTGTTGCAATACACTCCTCTGTTATCGCTTACGCCACCACTGGTGCCAGTGAGCACTGCGAAAAAAGCGACTTGCCCGCTGTTATTTATGTCGGCATTAAAAAACAAATCGGAAAACATTCCATTGCCATCCGGTGAAGTTTGGCCCTTGCGGGCGATTTGAATCGCGCTCGTGCCGTTCCATTTATATATGCCCTGGTTGTCCACCGACCCCGCTGCCGTACCGCTGAGGGTCGATGCGAACGCAACTTGGCCCACATCGTTGACGTTAAAAATACCGAAATCGAGAAATGTGCCGGTTGCGCCTGGTACGGTCTGGCCTTCCCTCGCGATTTGTGTAACAGCCCCACCGTTTCCCTGAAAGACCCCTTCATTATCGGTCGAGCCTCCCATCGTATTGGTCAAGTCGGCATGAAACGCGACTTGCCCTGTGTTACTGATCTTTGGACTGGTCACGACAAAGTACATGCCATTGCCGTCCGGTGTTGATTGGCCGTCGCGCGCGATTTGCGTTACGCCGCCGTCGGCGGCCCGAAAAATGCCCCCAGCATCAAAGGGTGCTCCGCCGGTTCCCAACAAGTTTCCACTAAAAGCGACTTGCCCCAAATCGTTAAACGTCGGGAAAAGAAAAATCTCAACGGTGCCGTTTCCATCGGGTGCCGATTGT
This sequence comes from Mariniblastus sp., assembly GCA_041751295.1. Taxonomy (GTDB): domain Bacteria; phylum Planctomycetota; class Planctomycetia; order Pirellulales; family Pirellulaceae; genus Mariniblastus. The sequence continues at coordinate 1,491 of JBGSXT010000607.1, read as the reverse complement.
CCCTTGCGCACGAGTTGCGTTATGACCGGATTGTTCCACCGATAAACGGCCCTGTCGTCGGCGGTGCCGCCACTCGTATTGTTCAAAATGGATTGAAACATGACATGGCCTGAAGCGTTGATAATTGGAGTCGCCAGCAATCCGATCGTACCATTTCCGTCGGGTGCGACATCGCCTGTCTGGGCGATCGTAACAGACTGCGATTGGGCCTTGATTGTGCTCGAGTTCATCGCAACGGTTGTCAAAGTGAACAACCCGAAGAGTAACCAATGCGAACGTCGATACGTCCTTCGCTCGATCCATTGCATCGTCGAAGTTTCGGCCTGATGACCATTGGGGAATTCTGTCCGGTTTCTTTTTGTATTCATTTTTTCAACTCCAGATATGTGTGGGATGCTGCGATCTAAACGACGCGGTAATTGAACTCAGGCCGCCGGACCGATGGCCAATCCGTCCCTGCGCCACGCAAGACGAACTGGCAATTCGTCCTCCAGTTAAGCAAACACCTGCCGTTCGCCTGAGTACAAACTGCCGCAGAGATGTTCGGAGGTTCGATTGGCATCGCGCCTTACTCCTACCAGCGCTAAAGTTCCCCGGCGCGCTCCAGACAAAATCCCAACCGACGGGATTTTCCATTTTTTTCCTGAGTTTTTGCCAGTTTGGGTTTGCCAATCTGGATCGGCAAAAAAAAGGAACGGGTTCGGTTTCACAAATAGCGGTACCTGACCCGTTTTCGTGACCCCGTTTTCGGCGAAACCCGATCCTTGCATTCGGCATTCTTTAACGGGATATGAAGCCAAAATTAAGTTCGAATTATCTTTGGCGAGTGGCAGAACGTTTCGCCTTTCTTCAGCTCCTAGCCAATTACATAAAGGAAGCTTGTTCGGTTGCCACGAGCCTGATCCCGTAAGGAGTCAATTGAATTGAAGACGATGGGAAGTCGAAGTGTTCTGGGTCAGGTTTCAAACCAGAGTGACCAAGCCCGCGCAGTTGACCAATTTCAAAATCAAACAGTTTTTCGCTCGCGCTGTCTTCGATTCCGAAGGCAGCGTTTTTTCATTTCAAAACGACGCCGCGATCTGGCGTGTGATTCGCGCAGCTGTTTTTCGCCTCCAACGATGACGGCGGTGTTGGCCGAATCGATGTCTAGGTAGACCAGACACTTTGAACCATCGCATCACCAGTAATCAATGCGTATCCAGCAACTGACGTACGTTTCCAGAAAACTTTCCGGAGCCGGACCAACCGCGTTCTCGGTCTATTGCATCGTGGCCGCATTCGGAACCTATTTCTGCATGTATGCGTTTCGAAAACCATTTACGGCGGGGACGTTTGAAGGCACGATTTTTTTGGGGCTGGGCTACAAATCGGTTCTGGTCGCTGCCCAGGTTGCCGGTTACACGTTATCCAAATTTATCGGAATCAAACTCGTTTCCGAGATGTCGGCCAACGATCGGGCTGTCTCCATCCTGGGGTTGATCGGCGTGGCGG
>JBGSXT010000606.1:0-5352 GCA_041751295.1 Mariniblastus sp. | reverse complement strand
GGTTGACCCCACGATTCAAATGCAATCGCCATGCCAAGCCTCGGAATATCGTGGGGTCAATCGCGAGTTTGACGTTTTGGCGGCCAAAATTGCCAATTCCATATCGAAATTGGCCTTGAGCTGGTCGTTTACAAGCCACCTTGGTTTCGCAACGACCTGAGAACTGCATGGCCTGACAACTCGCTCGTTTTCGCAAGACTTTGGTGATCGACTGAATCGAATTCACAGACGGTCTATCAAATCTCGTTGTTGCGAATTGCTGCCTGGTTGGTCAATCGCGTAAGGATCGACGGCGACCATTTTGATTCGCTTTCATGCCCTTTTGCCGCGTCTCGTCCGATGCCTCCCATCTCGGGCAACAGAATATCCATGAGACTCAAGAACTCGATTGTCCAGTTCGGTGCCAGTTGCGCAATCCGATTGGAAAAATTGAACGCACCCGCAATCACTACTTCTGGATCGCCATGTTGGCAAGCTCTCAAAATTTTGGCAGCGGCTGAATCTGCATTCATCGAAATCAAAGGGAGCGAATCACCGATACTGAACCAGGCGTATTCCTTGCGATGCTGACCTTTGAAAGTCGCATTTCTCGGACTTCCGGTTCGCATCAGACCGGGGCAAACGGTTGTGACCAAAATATTTTCATGGGCCAATTCGGTTCGCAGACCCGTCGACAAGCCAACCAATGCGAACTTGCTGGCCGCATAGGGGAGCATATGAGGTACGGCTCGCTTGCCGCCCATCGAAGCGACATTCAGGATTCTACCCCAACCGGACTTCCTCATCGACGGGAGGACCGCTCGAACGGTATTGAGTACGCCCCAACAATGTGTGTCCATGGCACGTTCAAAATCGTCAGTCGTCATCGCATCGAGGGGGCCAACTTCGATGATACCGGCGTTGTTGATCAAGACATCAATGCTGCTCAATTGCGAATTGATTTCTGCCACCATCGCCTCGACTGCATCAAGCTCGCGAACATCACATGCGAAACTTAACACCTGATTGTTTGAGCCCGCCAAGGCGTTAAGCTCTGATTCGGCAACGTCAAGATCGCGTTGCGTTCGCGCGCAAATCGCCACGTTGGCACCTGCTTGAACCAATTCACGCGCTAAACATAAACCAAGCCCTCGTGACCCGCCGGTTATCAAAACGTTCTTTCCAGACCAGTCAAACCAACGACTTTTTCGCAGGATTGCCCGTCCGGCCAGCGAGATTGCAATTCCGGCTCCACCAGCAATCAACGCGATTTTCAAAAACTTATTCATGCTTTTTCCCGGATTCGAAAGCTAAAACGTCCTCAGATTCTTCTATCAGGCAGATTTCATGCCAATCGAGAGTTACTCAATCGTTAGGTTGGTAGCTCGGCACAAGTCCGAGACGATCGATCAGGTTTTTGGCATGATACATTGCTAATCAAGTCCCAATAAACAGATTCGTTGACAGGCAAGCGACCAGCCTATTCATTTCTAACCCGCTGTAGGAGCGTGGATTTCCGCAAAAGTGCTTTGGCCTGCTATTTGCATACAAGCGGCTTTTGACTTTGCTTTATCAATCCAATGAACGGAGACGAACGTGACACAACAGCTTTCAGGTAAGAAAATCGCATTCCTGGCAACGGATGGATTCGAACAAGTTGAATTGACCGAGCCTTGGAAAGCCATCAAGAATGCCGGTGCGAAAGTGGAACTGGTTTCAATCAAGTCAGGCCAAATTCAGGGCGTGCATCACGACAAACAGGGAGATAAATTCGATGTCGACAAGACGGTCGAAAAGGTCACGGCACAGGAATACGACGGTTTGGTGCTTCCCGGCGGCGTCTTCAACCCGGACGCGCTGCGGACAAACAAACAAGCCGTCCAGTTCGTTCGAGACTTCTTCGAGCAACACAAGCCAGTCGCAGCGATTTGCCACGGCCCGTGGACGCTGATTGAAGCCGGGGTTGTTGAAGGTCGACAAGTGACTTCCTGGCCAAGTTTGAAAACCGACTTGACAAATGCTGGAGCAAACTGGGTTGATCAAGAGTGTGTTTGCGACTCGGGTCTGGTAACCAGCCGAAAACCAGAAGACTTGCCCGCGTTTTGCCAAAAGGCAATCGAGGAATTCGCTGAGGGGAAACACGACGGTCAAGTGACGGGCGACAGTAGTGGTCGTGTTGTAAAACGTCAAACCACGAAAACCTAAACGCGTCGGTCGACCTGGCGTCGAAGTGTCAAGCAAAAGAAGCCGAGGAAAACAATGAGTGAAAAATTGCCAAAGAATACTCTTGTCGTAATCACGACTGGGGGCAAAGCGAATTTATATCGCAACGAAGGCGAGGCCGGAGAAATCCGTTTGAAAGCGACTGGTTCGTTGTCTCCAAAGAATTTGCTGAATCAAGCCCCGTCCGGCAGTCGGCCTCCGGAAAGTTCACCTCGGGAAACTGATGAAGCAACTTTTTCGAAACAACTGGCTGAGAACCTTTACCAACGGGCACACTCCGGCGACTACAGCCATCTGGCCCTGGTCGCTGACCCGGATACGCTGGGAGAGTTGCGCCCACTTCTTCACAAGGAAGTCACTGAAAAAATCGTGCTGGAAGTCAACAAGACCCTGATCAATTCACCGCTCCACGAAATTGAAAAGATCCTGTCCAAAGCTTGAGGTAGCGTTTCAATTTACATTCACGCATGGTCCGTTCGACAGCGATCAACATTAATTACCATATCGGGCTGCTGAGCACTGAGAACAAATGAGCAGGCTAAATCAGCTCTTACAGTGGATTTCACTGGCGGGCCTAACATTGCTGTTTGTCGGGGCCGGCCTCAACCATTTCGTACGTCCCGAGTTCTACCTGAAAATCATGCCGCCAATCCTGCCCTGGCCGATGGCACTGATTTACATTTCCGGTTTCTTTGAAATACTCGGAGGGCTCGGAATTCTGATTGCCAGATCCCGATCGTTGTTCGGTTGGGGGTTGATCGCACTATTGATCGCCGTCCTTCCCGCCAACATCCAGATGGCAGTCAACGCGGATCATTTTCCAAATGTTCCCGCTTGGGCCATCATGTTGCGCCTCCCGCTTCAAATTGTAATCATCGGTTGGGTTTACTGGACTACGATTCGCTCGCGGACACTGCCTGTTCGACCCTGGCACGATCTTCCGCGTGAATGAAATCGAATGCCTCTGAATAAGTGATCGACGCACCGGGTTTGCCAAAAATTTCACGAAAGCGGGCATCGGAAGTCAGCGATTGCGTCCGAGGATCGACGTGCCAGGTGCCAGGTTCTGCGGCATCGAGTGCCATGCGGACTCGTTCTTCACTTGCCCTTAACCTCGCTGCCGCTTCCTCGCGACTTGCCGTTTCCCGTTTGCGATTGCTAATGTCGCGGAACACCAACACACTTCCCACCAGGTTGCCGTCTGCATCGCGAATCGGCGCGGCACTGTCGTCGATTGGCCACTCGGTGCCGTCTTTGGCAATCAAGATCGTATGATTGGCGAGGCCGACGATCGCTCCTTCGGCAATTGCCCGCAGCGACGGATTATCCACGGGCATCCGCGTGCTTTCATTGAAGATCTGGAAAACATGCGTCAATGATTCGCCGTGCGCCTGTTCATTCGTCCAACCGGTCAATGATTCGGCAATCGGATTGAGACTGGTGATGCGACCTTTCCGATCCGTCGCGATCACTGCGTCGCCGATACTCGACAAAGTAACACGCAAGTTTTCCTTTTCGACATGCAGTTGAAGGTTTGCCCGACTGGCTTGCAGTAAATTGCGTTGAATTAGAAAAAGAACTGCCGCGAACATGACTAACGCGAAAATGGTTGACAGAACCGACGTGGTCAAGCCAGAAATGTAGGAGGTGTTCGCGACCGCTCTACGCCGACCGAGCAAATCACCTTCGAAGTCACGGATTGCTGACGTCACCTCCCGAATGCGATCCATCGTCTTTTTGCCGACTCGATACCGCCGTCGCTACGTGCCGCAATCGCCAATCGGAGCTCGACAAACCTCTTGGCAATCAGTGAGCTGAGCAGCGCCAGCTTTTCCTTTTGACGGCCGTCGCCCGAAGTCAACGACTCGGCAGTGCTGAGCGGATCATCGACGCGATGTCCGTCAGATTCAGAATCACTTCATGGGTGTGCCGCACCATTTCGCGGTTGCGTTGCAGCGTCACAAATGCGCGACATGTGATCACACCCGTGAGCATCAGCAGTACAATGACCGCCATAATCGCGACCGATTCTTGCAGAGACCTTAAAGGAGACTGAGATGGTGCACTCGGCATAAAAAATCATGTCTCGAAAAGTCCACTGCATCCGTTCCGAGAGCGTCAGCGTTCAACTTGCCGGACGCAAGACAGTCATTATCATGTTTGCTCAACCGAATGGCAAGCGAGGCGCTGCGGCCACGGTATCGACCATGATCGCTGCCGCACTATCCGTTTTGCAGAGCAGAGATTGTTCAGTCGGCCACGCGGGCTTCCTTCCAATTCTCAGCATCTTCCTCGCAATACCAAACGCTGGTGAAGCCTGCGTCGATCAGTTTTTTTACGACTTTGGTGAACGACTCGCACTTCTGATTCGCGCAGTAGACAACAATTTCCTCCTTCTTATTGTCTTTCATGGCCGCTTTGACACGATCCAAAAAATCGGGCTGGTTTTGAGGGGAGTTGATCGAGCCCTCGATTTCTGTTTCTTTGAAATGTTTCGCCAGTAAAGTATTGATAATGGTCAGGTCGTTGAGACTGTCTTGTTTCTACTTCAGCTGGTTTTTGTCGATGGTCTTCATAATCTGCTCGTCGAACTGAAAATCGAATGGTTGTTGAGCAACCAGTCTGAATCGTCGAACACCAATCCACACCATTGCAGAGTCTGACACCTTTTTCGGCAGTAAAAAACCTGATTTAGCTGGTCCGCCCTATCGCCGAAAAGTGGGTCTGCCCCCTCTGAAGCTCATCGTTACCCAGATTTAGGAGTCTACTTTCCGTACTCGAACTCGAACCGCTGGGACCTGGCGACTACGAGTAGGAGTAAATTCCGAAACGTTTCCGTTCAAAATAAGGGTAACGATGAGCACTGAAGTACGCCGCGAGCAAGCTGCTGTGAACGGTTCAGCCTTTCGCGCAGCGCTGCAGTCAGAAACCGAACTTACTGCCAGCTTGAAATCCCGGAAACGCAAGTAGAGAATCTGCGGCCTGCGGATTGCGTTCAGAATTTCTCCACTCGGCTCATCGTTCTCGGTGCGAACTTCATTAACCCGACAGCATGAACTCAATGCCAAACGAATCGATTGCCTTCGAATACGACGCGATCGTGGTTGGAGCGGGGCCAAACGGATTGGCGGCGGCAATCACGATCGCCCG
>JBGSXT010000605.1:0-2500 GCA_041751295.1 Mariniblastus sp. | reverse complement strand
GTCAGTTCCCACAGCCGTTCGATATCCGATTGATTCTCGTACATCCGGCGAACAATGTCCGACAGTGTCAAGCCGTAGGGCGAATCCGCTTCGATACCAAAGTGTTGCAATTGTTCAGAAATCAATTCCTCGAGGGTGTCGGCAGCAGATGAATTTCGTCTGGGCGAAAGCTTTTTCATTTGATCTATGGACGAAGATTCTGTAACCGTGGCCATTGGGAACTCCGAAGCAAAGTTTCTTGAATTGGGGGGTCGAGATGACCCGGTTCAACACGGTGAAGGTGCATTGTCGCCAATTTCGATGCTCCCATGGTATCGAATCAGGAGTGGTTCAGGAAATAGACGATTGCGATCGAACATCCGATCGTCCGTCAGTTTCTTGCGGAAAGAACGAAATCAATCTGATCCCGAGTCAGTGGTTCCAGCAGAGAGTCGGGCAGAATCGTTGTCGCATCGATGATTGCCCCCAAAGAAACTTGCCCATCCTGAATTTCGCAAAAGGAACAGCCGATCAACGAAGCCTGCAAAAAATTGGTGTTTCTCAGGTCCGCACCGCTCAGATTCGCACCTTCCAGATCGGCACGGACAAACTGCACACCCTGCAAATCGGCTCCTTCCAGATGGGCGTTGGACAGGTTGGCGTCGGTGAAATCGGCGTCAGCCAGCAGCGATTGTCGGAAATTGGCGTCGCGCAGCAAAGCGTTTCTGGCGTTCAGCCCGCAGAGGTCACGTTGGCTGGCATCGATACTGCGCAAATCAAGTCCGGAAAAGTCTAACGATTCAATCAACCGGATCGCCGTTCGGCGGTCGATCGTCGGAGCCATATACCGTTCCTCGCGCCAGGGATCTGCGTTGTTGTGGTATCCGGTCTCCGCTTCCCAGAATCCTAGCCGGTCATTGGCTAAAATTTCAATCCGCTCCAGCCACTTCACACTCTTATAGAAATAACGGCCTGGCACCACATTTCGGATCGGGCCCCCATGATCCGTTTCCAGATCCTGACCATCGACACGCAGCGCAATCAAAGTCTGTTGATCCTTCGCGACATCGACAGGCAATGAGCTCGAATGTTTTCTTTCCGACCGCGACACAAACGAAACGAACCTGCCTCCCTCCTGCACGCCAACCTGAGCCAGCAAATCCGACAGCAACACACCTGTGAATTCGACTCCCAGGCGGGACCAGCGGGTCACGCAATGGATGTCAATTGTCAGAGTCGTCTGGTTCAGGGCCGCCAATTCAACCAGCGAAAATGTTTGTTCTTTAACGGTTAGACCACTCAATGTCAGTTGCCATGGATCGACAGACGGCGCTGGTTTGCGTTCGCCGATGATCGGCCATTTATTTTTCGCGACAAGTTGTTGGCCGGGAGGAAGGCGGCTGCGTGTTCGATCTGCCATCTTTTGGAACCGTCCGTTTTCTGTGGTCGTTTTGAATGCGCGGCGCAACCAAAACGAAGACATCGGTCAAGCGTTGCAGTTTAACCATTGCCGATAAAATGTCTTCCCCAAAAAAATAACGCAGGAATCGTGCGGAAGATTAATGTCCAACTTTTTCGTGGAATAGGCTGCCAGCCTGTTCGTAGTGCAGGCTGCCAGCCTGTAATTTAGCGACCGCAAGCCGCAACCTTTTGCCAATTTTTTTCCGCATGTCGCTAACGCGAAGTTCAAAACGAAATCTTTATCAGTTGAAAAAACAGTTCGAATGATTCGTCGGGCTGCTGTATGACAGTTGCGTGGCAAAATGATCAAAATGTGGAACAGAGTTTGCTTGCATGATTCATCATGTTCATTTGGCGAAAACTTGTTGCTGCCAACAGCATCCAATCATTTTGGTACGGTTCGACAGTTGATTATTTCGAATTCCTGGCACCGTCCGCTCCGTGTATGCTGTCGCAGAATTTTTCGTCAGAGTGTTACTTTCACGTTTCTGTTTCTCAAAGGAACCTCCCATGAAGAAATTTGCAATCGTTGCGGCTGCACTGTGCCTGGTCGCTTTTGTTTCTGACGAATCGTCCGCCCAATGCGGTGGTGGCGGAGGCTATTACGGTGGCGGAGGCTACTACGGTGGGGGTGGCTACTACGGTGGGGGTGGCTATCGGGGAGGTTATGGCGGCGCGTACTATGGATCAGGCTACCGGCCCGGTTTCAGCATCAGCTACAGCAGTGGGCGACCCTATTATGGCGGTTACTCCAACTACGGTTACAGCCGATCCAATTATTACCGCGGAAATCATGGTCACTACGGCGGCTACCATCGCCACTAGGGTTCCGGAAGCGGAATTCTAATTTGGGGTCGTTCGTGTCCCCAATAACCATTTGACAATCAACAGCCATTGCTCCCGGCAATGGCCTTTTTTTGCGGATGCCAGAAGCTGCCCAGGCAGGAACAGGGGTGATTTCGAACATTCAGGGATAGTTGACCGATAAACAATGATCCTGTTAACTCAGACGGTTTTTCAGTTCTCGCAATTGCAACATGATTGCCGGCTCTTCCTTCAA
>JBGSXT010000604.1:0-3308 GCA_041751295.1 Mariniblastus sp. | reverse complement strand
CATGGAAACATGATCCAGTTGCAAATCGGCGACTGCGAATCGCGAGCGATGGTTCCACAGAAAGACCGCTGCCGGTGCCATTCCTGCCAGGCAGGCAACACCAAACGCCAGCGTTGCGGCGGAAGCACCATCAGGCGAAGTTGCGATCATCGCAGTGCCAAGAACCGCAAAAATCACGGCCGTCGCCAGGCGCATCAACGTAGCCAGCCTGATCTGTCGTAGTGATTCCATCAACGTCGACAGAAAACTGTTGGCCGCACAGAACACCAGCGCAAAAGCCATCGCGTTCACGACGCCCGTTTGCGAAGCCGACCGAAAAATAAGTTCGGAATAATATTCGGGAGCCAGATACATCGACGCCGCCAGACCCAATGTTGGAATACTGCTGATCGTGGCAATTCTGCGGACGAAAGTGCCCAACTGTCCTCGTTGCAGATAATGTTCGGCAAAACGGCCAAAGCTGCCCGGTAAACCGAGGACGGCAAATGGCACCAGCAGCATCAGGAAGCTGTAAACCATCGACCACTGACCCAACTCCTGATCGGTCATGATCCGACAAAACAGCACACTACGAACAAAACCGACGCCACGCTGCACTACGGTCAATGTAATGGCGAAAAGGACGCCGAACGCCAGCGAATCTGTCACCAGTTCGATCGGCCCGGGTTTTGGATGACTGGTACAGGTGGATGCAGGCGCGATTGCCATATTGACCGATTTGCAGACCTCTGGAATCAGAAGCAGTTCCGTAGTGATCACGCGGCGATCACTGCGTTGCGTGTCACAATTGTGAGTCATGCGAAACGGAATTATGTTACGATGCTGCAACTTTGATCAGGGACCGGTTTTGCGGTTGGCACAATCGTTTGAAACGTAACAGACGGAATCTTGTCAGGCTGCCGATTGCCACTGGCGTTTGTCAAAAAATCTGGAACAATACGAAGAATCCCGTCAAAAATACTTGAGATTGCAAAACTGATTTTCTGTTCCGGTTGATGATGATTATAGATTTTGCCAGTATCGGGCACGAATTGAAAAAGCCTGTCGCACAAATTGAGTCGGCGGTGCGGTTGTTGGATGAAGGCAATACGATTCCGTTCATCACCCGTTTTCGAAAAGACCAGACCGGTGGATTGAACGAAGAGCAGTTGCTGATTATCAAGCAGTCGGTGGCCCGATTGCGTTCACTGGCGGAACGAAAAGCATTCATTGTCAAATCGATCGATTCGCAGAATAACCTGACTGAAGAATTATCGCAGGCGATCGCTGCGGCCAATTCAAGCCGGCAACTGGAAGATATCTATCTGCCGTTCAAGCCGAAAAAACAGACGCTGGCGACCACTGCCAAACAGCTTGGCCTTGAGCCTTTGGCGAATGACATTTTTGAGGGACGTGAACCGGAAAAGGATTTGGCGTCGCGGGCGACCGATTTCGTCCGTGTGGACCTGAATTTGAATTCCATCGATGAAGTCATCGCCGGAGTCGGACACATCCTGGCAGACCGCTTCAGTAACGACATCGAAATGCGCAATCGATTGAGGAACCTGATTGGCGAAACCGGCAAACTGTGCACCCGCTTGATCGCAGTCGATAAAGAAGAAACTGAAACCGACATTCAGCAGCCGACAGCGTCCGCCCCAGCTGGCAACAATCCGAACATCGCGTCGCCCATCTTATTGGAACCGCTGGTTGTTGACGTGCCGGCGGACGTGCCGGAATTGAAATCGACCGTCGCATCCGAGTCGAACATCGTTGCCGGACCGCCGGAACCGGCAATGGGTGCTGAACCAGCGGCCGCTGTATCGGGGACTTTGGCTCGTCCGTTGCCGGATGAAATAGACGATAGCGCGATTGTGCCCGAACAACGAGCCGTTGCGACAGGCAGCCAACCTGAAAATCCTGGTCCCGATCTGGTGAGCCTGTCCGAGCGTCCAGTTGGGGTGGAAACGGCGACAAAAACAGCTTTGAAACCGGCTCCCCGAAAAAAGAAGAAAAAGAAAAAACCCGTCGACGATCCTTACCGGGAATTTCACGATTTTTCCTGTCCCCTTTCGAAAATGCCTTATCACAAAACTCTGGCGATCAATCGGGGTGAGAAAAATGGGCGGCTTAAAGTCCGGATTGCGTTCAACGAAACGGAATTCTTGGAAAAGGCTTGCGCGGCTGTCGTGCCCGCCGAGCATCCGTTTGGCGAATTCATGCGCGATTGCCTTCGAGATTCCATGACCAGACTGGTCGTTCCCAGCGTTGAACGCGAAGTGCGGCGCGAGATTACAGAAGCGGCCGAACAACATGCGGTGCGGGTGTTTGCCAAAAACTTGAAAAATCTGTTACTTCAATCGCCCGTCCGCGACCAGCGGGTTCTGTCCATTGATCCGGGTTACAAGCGGGGCTGCAGCATCGCCGTGATCGATTCCGGCGGTCAGGTTCTCGAGCATAGCCACGTTTTTGTTGTCGGCAATGAACAGCGGCGACAGGAGAGCCTGCAGAAGATTGTCGAAATGATCCAGCGTCACTCCGTAAAATTGATCGCCATCGGCAATGGAGCGGCCTGCCGAGAGGCTGAACAATTGGTGTCCGACATCATTGCCGCGAAAACCGTTGATCTGGAACTTAAATATGCGATCGTCAACGAAGCCGGTGCCAGCGTCTATTCCACCAGCGAAGTTGGTCGGGAAGAATTGCCTGCAGTTTCGCCTGCCGTTCGCAGCGCTGTTTCAATTGGTCGCCGACTGATCGATCCGCTCTCCGAACTCGTGAAAATCAGTCCGGCCAGTATTGGCGTCGGACTATATCAACATGACGTCAAAGCCAGGCATCTGGCCGAATCGCTGGATGATGTTGTCGAGTTCTGTGTCAATCGGGTCGGTGTCGATGTCAATACCGCCAGCCCGTCATTGCTGAAATATGTATCCGGCTTGAACCAGCTGACCGCTAGACGGGTGTACGAGTTCCGCCAGGAACATGGACCTTTCAGAAACCGCGAGGAATTGAAACAGGTTGCCAGTTTTGGCGACGCGACATTTGTCCAATCGGCCGGTTTCCTGAGAATTCACGGGGGGGACCAGCCGTTGGATGCGACCTCCATTCACCCAGAAAGTTACGAAGTTGCCAAACGCATTTTGGAACGGGTTGAAGCATCGGTCGAGGAATTATTCCCGTTGAATTTCCAGAATTCGACCCATGCAGTTGTCAATTCAAAAACTTCCTTGCCCGAGTCCGTTGCTGGGCAAACCAGTGCCGCTCTGCCATCTGCGGACTTAGCTGCCTCGTTGCAAACGGCGATCGAACCTCGCACTGCCCATGTA
>JBGSXT010000603.1:0-2913 GCA_041751295.1 Mariniblastus sp. | reverse complement strand
CGGCGCCCCGCGCCTCGACCCGGCCGCCTCCAAGGAATCCCGAATGCGTTTCCGGAAACCATGACGCCGCGAATAAAATGACCCGGTCGCTGCGATTGCCCGAAAACGTCACGATGTTTTCAACGAAGGCACCCGAGTCGGCCAGGATCGACGATCTCGACGTAGCGATTCATGGCCAGGGATTCGCGACGGCGGCGGTGCTGGACGACCTGTCGCTCGCCTATCCGGTGGGTGACTCCGGTTGCATGAACATTGGCATGTTGCACACATGTGGCAGTGGTGGAGGCAGCGACGGCATTCACGAACGATACGCACCGTGTACGATCGAGGGCCTGCGGTCCAAACAATACGACTACTGGGCGCTCGGCCATGTTCATCACCGGCAATCGCTGGAATCCGATCCGCTGATTGAGTTCCCGGGAAACATCCAGGGACGCCACGCGCGCGAGACGGGAGCCAAAGGTTGCTTGTTGGTTACCGTTGGCGAGAGTCGCGTCATCACCACTGCATTCAGGCCACTGGACGTGATTCGCTGGGAAACAGCCCATGTCGACTTGACCGAGGCGACTGTGATCGACGAGCTTTGGGAAAACGTCTCGCGGGAATTAAAAAAATTGCTTCAGGCGGCGGAAGGTCGTTCGTTGGCCATTCGGGTTGAGTTGACTGGAACCACCGCACTGCATCGGGAATTGTTGGCGCACAGGAAACGATGGACCAACGAAATCCGTTCGATCGCCATCGATATCGGCGGTGGAGAGCTGTGGATCGAAAAGCTCAAGCTGAAGACAGCCGATGAATCGCTGCGGTCCTCTGGGCCGGCGGTGCCAGATGGCGCGATCGCGGAGCTGATGGGTCTGTTTGAACGACTGAAATCGAAACCTGACGAGCTGGCGGCATTGAATTTTGACTTGAATGACGTTGCCCGCAAACTGCCTGGCGAGCTGGAGTCGCTTGTGAAGCCAAACGATCCCGAATGGATTGACATGGTGCTGACGGAGTCGGAATCCGTATTGTTTGATCGCTTGTTGGGCCGCAGCTCCGGGTGAATGACTTGAGGATCAATCGACTCAATCTGATTGCCATCGGCCCGTTTACGGGCGCTCAACTTGACCTGTCGGCGGGCGAACAGGGCTTGCATTTGGTTTACGGCCTGAACGAAGCGGGAAAGAGTACTTCGCTGCGCGCGATCACTTACCTGCTCTACGGATTTCCGAAGTCGGTCAGCGACGATTTTCACCACAACTACAGTCAATTACGGATCGGTGGACAATTGCAGTCGCGAGCCGGAGCCGTTCTGGATGTGGTGCGCCGCAAGGCCAGCAGGAATTCGTTGCGATGCGGAGAAGATCGCAATTCGATCGACGACGGCGAGCTGAGCAAGTTCCTGGGTGATGTCGATCGAGAGCTGTTCGAATTGATGTTTGGCATCAACCACGAGAGGCTGGTCGCCGGTGGACAGTCAATCGCCAAGGGAAGTGGACGAATCGGTCAAATGCTGTTTGCGGCCAGTTCCGGAATCAGCGATCTGCATCGAGTGCAGTCGGAACTGCAATCCGAGGCCGACGCGTTGTTAAAATCGACGGGGCGTTCGGGTTCGATTCTCGACGCGATCAAGCAGTTTCAGGAACGTCGAAGATCGGTGGCCGAGGCACAGGTTACGCTTGAAACTTGGAAGAAACACGACACGGCGCTGAGACAGGCAAACGGTCGCAAAGACGATCTCGTTGAGCGGATGAGGAAGTTACAGACAGAACAAAACCGCTTGCAGCGCATCGCCAATGCGATTCCCATCGTGGTTTCATGGCGAGAGAAAACGAACGAGTCGGCGGATTTAGTCGATGTTCCAGCGTTGCCAGACGGCTTCCTGGAAGAGTGCCAGTCGTTACTAACGGATTTCACCGCGACGCAGCGGCAATGCACCGACGCCCAAAACGAGTTGGCGAAGTGCAGCGAACTACTGGACGCCGCCATGGTTCCGGTGGATTTGTTGGCTGAGTCTGATCACATCGAAGCGCTGCGCGATCGCGTCGGTCGTTATCGCGAATCGATTGCTGACCTTCCGAAACTGGAATCCGAATGCGAAATCGCAGAACGCGATGCGATCGAAATACTGAAACAGTTGGGGCGGGTGCCGGAGTTATCTGCGGTTGAAGAACTGCGTTTGCCGTCAAACAGGATCGTCCGGATTCAGGAATTGGGAACCCGGCATGAGGGCTTGTTGGAAAAACTGAAATCGGCCCAGCGCGAGGCGGAGAAACGGAAGCGGGAGGTTGAATCGACCGAAAAGCAACTGGGCGAGTTGCCCGCGGTCGTATCGAGCGCCAGCGCGAAGGCGGTGTTGGAAGACGTGAGACGGCGCGGCGATCTGGAATCCGAACGCGCCGATCTTAAGCAGGAACTCAGTACACTCGAATCCGAAGCGTTGTCAGAACTGGCGGGTATGAAGTTGTGGGTCGGCGATTTGGATCGTGTTTGCGATCTGCCGATCCCGGCCAGCAAGTCGATCGATCGGTTCCGCGAAGCGTTCGTCGAATTGAAACAGCGTTTAAAGACTGCCAAAAAAGACCTGCAGGAATCGCAGAGGAATGGCGAACGTTTGTTCAACGACTTGCTGCGTCTGGAACGGGAACAATCGGTGCCGACACAACTTCAGCTGATCGAGTCGCGCGAGTCGCGGGACAACGCCTGGCAGAACCTGATCGCGGATTGGCAATCCAATCAACCTCCTGACGCAGCGAAAATCGACGCCTACGCTCGATTGGTTCTGGCAGCCGATCGGTTTGCCGATGACTTGCGAACCGATGCAGACCGTGTGGCGCAAAAATCGGGTTTGCAGCTGGATCGCGATCACGAGTTGACGGAATCGCAGAAATGTCAGGCGGATTTCGCGTCGGTACAGACAGACTCGGATCG